>NZ_JAGHZN010000001.1:0-137044 GCF_017746735.1 Roseofilum sp. Guam
AACTCGTCCAAGGCTAGAGATTCGACATTCTCATCTAAACCAAATATATCTTCTTCTGCACTGCTGCTTTCGTCTAAATCTTCTGTAAGGGATAAGTTTTCTAAGGATTCATTGGTATCCAACTCATCCAAGGCTAAAGATTCGACATTCTCATCTAAACCAAATATATCCTCTTCTTCTGTAAGAGATAAGTCTTCTAGAGATTCATTTCCATCCAACTCATCCAAGGCTAAAGATTCAGCACTTTCATCTAAACCAAATATATCTTCTTCTTCCGTGAGGGATAGGTTTTCTAGAGATTCATTTCCATCCAACTCATCCAAGACTAGAGCTTCAACATTCTCATCTAAGCCAAATATATCTTCTTCTTCACTGTTGCTGTCTAAATCTTCTGTCAGAGATAAGTCCTCAAAAAGGCTATTCATTTCAGAAGATTCCTCTAATTCTTCACCTTCAGACCAATTGGAATCTAAATCCAAATCCAGAGCCAGATCGTCAGTCTCTTCGGTGTCCAGCATGTCTAGATCCAAGTTTTCTAAGGACTGATTTTGTTCTGGTGAGTCTAAATTGATTTGTAACAATTCATCCAGATCAGTAGATGTTGCATCTGGATGCTCGGAAAACAAATCAGACAATTCATCGGCTTGATTTTTCTTTGGATTATTTGACATAACAGTGGGTTCAATTTCTAATAAATCTTTTAAGTCATCTTCTAGATCTTCTGAATCTACGTTACTCTTTTCGTTTTTAGATAGATTCAACTCCCAATTATCATTGATGTTTTCTGAAACATCATTGAAAGATTCATGGATTAAGAAGTCTGAGAGGTCACCCATTTCATCCATTTCTGAGGAATCTAAGCCCCAGTTGTTTTCTGGGGGAGCAGAAGAAATTTCGGCTTCCCAAGCTAATTCAATATCTGATGTTTCTCCTTTAAAGAGATCGGCTAGTGTGTTGAGTTCACTGAGTCCAACATCTGGCCCTATGCGTTGTGAGTAAGGGGTAGGTGGATCGACTGGAGGTTGACTATTGTAAGAGCGATCGCTCATGGAACCCTCCTCCCTGGGCGATTCTTCTGTGGGAGTCCTTCCGACTCTTAACAAGGTATCGAGTTCTCGATCAACTGAGTCTGCGGTTAGGGATTGCTGAGGTTGAAGATTTAACAGAGTTGAACTGGGTTTAATCTGGTCAGGAGTTCCAGCCAAAACCAAGTCTCTGGCTCTTTTAAGTTCCTTGATCACTACAGGAGCCAGATGGGTATAGAGGTTATCTCGGTTGGCGATCGCCCCTTGAGCTAATTTTACTAAGTCTACCCAGGTCGAAAGGTTAAAGTTTTCGCCAGCTTGCGTTAGACTGATGCAGATTTGGGTTAACTGTTCTCGACTGTCTGCTGTATCGGGTTGCTTAAACCCTTGTAGCATTTGACGTAATTGAGTGGGCACATCACTCTGAAATACCAAATGTTTGGCACTCTCTTCTGGATCGGGGAGATTGGAGGAGCGACGTTCAACCGTAGCACCACTTGGTCTAGAAGGCAAGGGAGCGATCGCGGCTGTAGATTCTTCTGCTTGAGGATCGGCTCCATTTTTCTTAACCTGCATCATCCGATCCAAGGTTTCAAAGCAGGGAGTCAAAGATTGCTTAACTTCTGCATTTTTGCGAGTGGTTAACTCCTCTGACTCACTTTGTTCTAAATTTTCTACTAATACAGTCAATCCATCCAAGACCTGTAGCAGTAAGGATTCTAATTTGGGACCAATTTTAGGGGGGCGTTCTTTGAGAACTTGGAAATAATCCTCTAACTTATGGGACGTTTTTCTAATACTGCTCGCTCCCAACATGGCAGCTCCGCCTTTAATGGAATGAGCCGCCCGATAAATCTCATCCATCAGTTCTGAATCCTGGACTGTGGCTCCTAAATTCAACAATCCCTGCTCAATAATGGTGAGATTGTCTTTGGCTTCCTCTAGGAAATACCCCATAATCCGGTCTAAGTTTTCCTGTTCCTGAGCCATAATTGTTGCTCTCCCCCAACATTCCGGTCATTAACAGCGATCGCCCTAAACTGCTTCACTGTTTCACTCCACCTTAACCTTAATCTTAGTCCTAACGACTCTTGTGTGGATCGACTTTGAATCGTTCCACACCGGTGAGCAAATCTCGTGCCACATTCACCAGACTCGCCAATGCTTGTGATACCCGTCCGCATTCTTGAGAGGTTTCTTGGGCGGTCAATTCCACAGATTGCATAACCTGAGCCACCGCTCTTGAGGTTTCCGTTTGTTCTACTGTATCAGCCGCGATCGATCTAACCAAAACATCAATCCGATTATTGGTTTGAATAATATCCTCCAGGGATTTCGCCGCTTCCTTAGCCAAGTTTGTCCCCTGAATAACCTGTTGAGTCCCTTCTTCCATCGCTTGCATTACCCCAGCCGTCTCACTTTGGATTTGCAACACGATTTGCTCAATTTCTTTCGATGCTTTGGCCGCCCGGTCTGCCAACTGTCGGACTTCATCGGCAACAATCGCAAATCCCCGACCCGCTTCTCCCGCACGAGCGGCTTCAATACTGGCGTTCAATGCGAGTAAGTTGGTTCGTGAGGCAATTTGGGCAATCAAAGCCACAATCTTGGAAATTTCCTGGGAAGATTCGGCTAACCGTTTCACTTTACGAGTGGTTTCTGCCACCGTTTCTCGAATTTCCAAAATACCCGCCACTGTTCGCTCTACCGACTCTCCACCTTTACGAGCTGTGTCATTCGCAGAACGGGCAACTGCTTCTGCCTGGCGGGCGCTTTCTGCTACCCGTTGAATAGAGTCCGTCATCATTTGCACTGAATTCAGGGTTACCGCTAGTTCTTCTGCTTGTCTCAAAGCATCTGCGGCTAACCCCCGGGCAAAGGTTTCACTATCGGCGGAGCCTTTGTTGACTTGCCGAGCGGCTACCGTTACCTGTTGTACAATTTCCCGCAGGTTTTGAATGGTGAGGTTAAAGGAGTCGGCTACCGCTCCGAGTACGTCAGCCGTGACTTCAGCTTGAACGGTTAGGTCTCCGCGAGCAGCTCCTTCTACATCGTCGAGTAAGCGAATCACTTGGCGTTGAAGGTCTTCTTTTGCTGATTCGTTTTCAGCCGCTTTGCGTTGGGACTCACTCATGGTGGTGAGGACATTTCTGGCCATAACGTTGAAGCTCTCTGCCAGATAGCCCATTTCGTCTTCACCATAGACTGTGGCTTGCGCTCCCAGTTGTCCAGAGGCGACCTTTTCAAATTGGGCTTGCAGTTCGTCCGTCGTCTGCTTGACCTGATTGGTTGCTTTTTTACCTAAAACATAAGTGGTTGCACCGGAAAGACCTCCCGGCAGTAGAATCATCGCCAGTTTGTGAAAGGCGTTGGCATCACTCGCCGTTGCATAAATCACAGCAGCGATCGCAAAAGCAGAACTCAACCCAGTGCCAATCGCGCTATATAAATTTTTGGTAATCAGAGGAGCATTATCAAAAAAGCTCAATGGGCCTTGATCCACCGACACACTCGGTTCTACTGGCCGTTGAGATTTACCGGTAAAGGTGGGAATGGTATCTGTATTACTACTAGAGATGCTAAACATCTCTTCTTCGAGTAATGCAGAATTATCATCACTCGGATCAAAATCCTCATCCAGAGTAATTCCACTGTTGGTCATCCCAGCCATAGAATTACTCTTGAAGTTGGTCGATAGCTCAGATGAAGGGTCATCAAAGCCAGAAAACTCATCGAGAACTTTATCATCAAAGGCATCAAATTCATCAAGGAAGTCTACTGCCCCATTACCATTTTGGGCTTCTGAGATACCTGAATCGGTTTCAAATTGATCTAAACCTTCATCAAATCCAAAACTTTCTGTATGAAACCCAGATTGAGTCTGAAATCCAGATTCTGTAAAATCAGTGATCGCCTCGCCACTCGTCCCATTCGTATTAAAACTATCCTCATCTCCAATTCCTTGCCACAGATGACTATCAGAGAGGGTTTGATCGCTGGTGAGGGTACTACTGCTACGCCCATTTTGGCTCAGAGATAGTTCTCCAGTTCTCTCATGATGACCATTCACCGATCCAGGTGAGCTACCCACAAATAGGGTCGGACTCTCTTCCATGGTTAATCCTGGGCCTTGTAAATCTTCTATCAATTCTGAAGGCTCCGGTTTTAGAGATTCTTCTGTTAAGTCCTCTAGCCCTAGGGTTTGTGGGTGAGAAGAATTAAACGCTTCCTGATCGTCTGGGAATTCCGATGGATCAAAGGCAATCCCTTCATCTGCTTCAAGTACGGCTCCCATTTCATCTGTTAAATCTATATCTGTGGCAAAGGGGGAGAAGGATTCTTCTTCTAAGTTGTAGGAATCTTCTTCTAATTCAGCTAAGGATTCTCCAGCAAAGATATCATCTTCTAAGGGTTCTGTTTCTTGCTGCAATTCTTCTAGTTGTTCATGAGCGACTGTAAAGGGGTCATCATCAGCCAACTCTTCATCATCAAAATCATCCTCTTCATCCAAAGACTCTAAAGAGGCGTAATCTAAGGAGGGTTCTTCTTGGAGATTGTTCTCTTCTAGACTTTCTGTATCCATACTTAGATCGCCGATCATTTCTGTATGGATAACTTCTTCTTCACTCTCGTCTTCACTGAGTTCTAAATCTTGCCATTCTGAAGCAATTTCTTCTTCATCTAACTCTTCCATAGGTGGGATTTGACTCGAATCGTCTTGCAAATCCGTCCCCACGGTATGATACGTTGAGAATTGGTCTACATCTGCTAATCCTTGATTGGCATAATCCATAAATACTTCATCGGAAGTAATTTCTAAAACGGATTCATACTCTTGACGTGCTACCGTATATTCTTGTAATCCATAACAATAAATATGACCTCTGAGTAAATGCGAGTTTGGATCGTCAGGAAAGTGTTCTACCAACTGATCGATAATTGAGGCCGCATCTTCATAGCGTCCTTGAACATAAGCAGTTTCTGCTTGTTGATACTCTGTTGCGTAATCCATCCCATAGCCCCCCAAAACACGATAGTTTGACTGGTTAATTTAATCTACTTGCTGACTATATTATGATCCCCGATTGATAGTTAAGCGTATTAATCTGGAGTTTTATCCAGTTAGGTTATCCCAATTTTAGGCTGCCCACCTCGCCGATCGCAAAATAGCTACTTGGTTGAGCAACCATAGATATTGGTTCTTTTCTTCATCAATCACCCATTCTCCACGCACAAACGGTTCCATGGTATCAGCGATATTAGTCGCTCGTTGGAGTTGTTCCGCATCGAGCCAATCCATCCCCCCCATACGATCTATGGCCAAACCTAGCATAGTATCTTGGTCTTCGATCGCAATCACAGGGAGTTCGGAGCGATCGGTATTTAAGGGAGTCTGCTCCCCTAAGAATTGTCCCAAATCGGCCACCCAAATCACCCGTCCGCGGATATTCATCGTTCCTAACAACAGAGGAGAAACATTGGGAATCGGAGTAATCCGATCTGGGGGAGATTCAAAGACTTCTTTAATGCCAATGGCATTCAGAGCCAGTTCATGGCCAGAGGGGAGAAAAAATCTCAGATGTAATTCTCCTTCTGGATTTTGGAGTTCCTGAAACTCAGTGACTTGCTCGGAGTCTATCTCATGGAAGAATTCAGTATTACCTACCATAATGTTTATCGGTTTAGGGGCTGAGGGATTGAATTGAGGAGAGCCATTAGCTGCGTAAGAGTTGTTTAACCGTCCCTACCAACTCAGTGGGCTGAAAAGGTTTGGCGATGTAAGCATCTGCCCCTTGTTTCATGCCCCAATAGCGGTCAAATTCTTCTCCCTTGGAGGAACACATGACCACAGGGACATGCTGAGTCTTCTTGTCATTTTTAATTCGCCGACAGACTTCATAACCATTCATACGGGGCATAACGATATCCAAAACCACTAAATCAGGAAGATTATTTTGAATATTTTCTATCGCTTCTACACCATCACTGGCAATGCTGACTTTGAGACCACTGTCTGTAAGGAGATCGGTAATCATCTGTCGCTGGGCGGGGCTATCTTCTACTACTAAAACGCTACTCATAAGATTATCCTACTACTGGGCTATCGTGTTCTTTAGGTTGGGGCTGAAGGTCTGACTAACATAACAATGGGTCAGCTCTCCAAGTATCTCTAATTTATCGAATAAAGTGCCTTATCTGGCCACTTGATGGGATTTTTATTGGAGATTCGGGGGAGGGTAAGAGGTTAGGAATTGGCTAAGTCTCCAGAGGGAGGTGTAAGGGGTTCTAAATCGAGTTCTGAGGCGATCGCATCATCAAGGATGCGATCGGGAGAGGGGTCAGTTTTTCCTCCTTTACCAATGTATTTTTCCAAAACCATCAATAATTCTCCCTGGCCAAACGGTTTGGTTAGATAATCAGTCGCTCCTACCATCCGTGCTTTCAGGCGATCGATAAACCCATCTCTGCCGGTGAGCATGACAATGGGGGTTTGCCGAAATCGGTTGGATCGCCGTAACATCGCACAGATTTCATAACCATCTAATTCTGGCATGGCAATATCACACAAAATTAAATCCGGTTTGAGCTGGAACACTAAACTCAAGGCCCGCAGAGGATTGGTAATGCCAGCCACTTCGTAACCACTCGCTTGCAGAATTTGTTCGACTGCTTTACATAAGGCTACCCCATCATCAATAAAAACAACACGGGGGGGGCGCATAGGCTTGAGGTCTTCGGGTATCCAATCCGGTTCTGGCGAACTGAGATAGCTCAGTTGAACCCAGCCTTTTTGCACAAAGGGATAAATGGCTTTGGCGACGGTGAGAATATCCCCATTTAAGTAGCGGGAAATTTGGCGGATGGAGGTTTGTTTATTGGCCCAGGAAGCAAGAATCTTAAATCGCTTTTCATTCAGGTGTTGGCTCAGTTCTGCGGCATCACAAAGGACGGGACATTGATCGGGAGATTGAATCTGGGGATGAAGTTGATTCCATTGTTGAACCTGTTTGAGGACTTTGGTCACTAAGGGCCCAATTTCGAGGGGAGTCAGTTGGGGGGCTATGGGAGGGCCAAGTTCAAACATAAATGATCCATTGTGCAGGGAAAATAGATCAAAGAGGGTTTCTTGAACCATGCTTTTAATGATACTGCGTCCTTGGGCTGGGGTAAGGCTATGGTTTTCTAGCATCGCCCAGAGGTAGCCGTATTCGGGGGCATTGGTGGCGGCAATGGTGGGAACTTTAAGCAGATCGAGGGCAGAAGCGACTCCATAACGATGAAGATGATGACGTAGGCGCACCAGAGAACTATCGGTGTCTGAACCGGCATAGATGATTTTGCCATTGGCAAAAAAGACAAACCAACATTGAGGGGGCAGACGCTGGGGGCGATCGCTTCGATTAAACTGAGGTTGAGGACTATAGCTCTCAACACACAATTCCCCCGTGCGCTGTCCTAACTCAATGAGCTGGAAAATGCTACGAATGTCAATCTCGCTTAAGTGTCCCTGCATTAGGTCTTCATTCTGTTGGTTACATGCTACCGCTTAAGTCCAGGCTGAATCCTCTTTCTTAGAACCCATGGCCCTAAAGCTATTGTAAGTCCTTATGATCGCAGGTATTGGCTTTGAATCGGATGAGTAGAAGGCAGGGGTCACCGTTCCTGTCTACAGGAAAGGAAAAGCCACGGTGTTGATAAGGGTAGGTGAGTTTTAAGCTAAACTAAATGGCAATGGGCAATCAACCCTTAATCATCCCTTAAAAAGGGTTCGACCCCACCTGGGTATGCCCTGCCCCAATGAGCTGCTCAATCATACTGCATCTGAGCTTGGGAGAGTACACCATTCACCCAAACAGTAATAAATTTTGTAAAGTGGGTTGGGGCTGTAATCAGGATAGGGATTGAAGCAAAAGCCAGGTTCAATGGACTGTATAAGATGGCTAAATACCTAAACCTGATGCTCAGTTCAGGTGCGATCGGTAAAACTAACCCAGGTAGGGGTTTCCCTAAATTGCCTAGAGCAGTCAAAATAAAATAAAGATCAGGGAGAGTTTACCCCAGGATCGGTTGATTGATGGACGCATAAACGAGGACTATCAGCGTGCTTTATCTAGCGGAAGTACAAATCCAGAAGGGGTTCATGGGCAATAAAGCCATGATTAAACTGCTGGCGTGTCAGCGCAGTGAACAAAATTGGAGTTCGGTCTCAGAAGAACTGATTGAATTGGCAGAACCAGGAACCTTAAAAGATGGAGCGCTGGTTTTGGTTGAGGTTTCCAATAAGAAGATTCAACGACCCCCTCAAGATGCGGCTCGTCCTCTGATTGGGATTTTGCAGAAGTTTTCTACCCTTCAGGGAAAATTTGAAGGCCAAGAAGAGGAAATTGAACAATGGAAACAGTCCTTGACGTTTCAGGCTCAAGAGTTGAATCGTCGAGAAATGGAACTGGTGGCACGAGAAGATGAATTGGCCCAGTTAGAGGAAGAGGCAGAGAAATTAGAGGAGAAGCGGCAGGAAATTGAGTCGTTATCGGACGAAGCTCAACGACAACGGGAGGAGTTTGAGCGCAAAAGCCAGGAGTTGGAAGGAGCCTGGGCCCATTTACGGGGTGAGCAACAACGGCTAGAGGAACAGCAGGGGGAACTCTCGGCAGCGACGGTACTCGATGACGAGAAGGCGGGCCAAATTCGACAGTCTTTGCAGTCTTTGTCGGAGGCTCTAGCACCGACGGAAACTCTCCGAGAAGCGGTGGAGCAGATGTCTGGGACAATGTCCGAAGAGCAACAAGTCCTCGATCAACATTGGCAAAGATTGGAGGAGTCGAAAGGACAAACGAGTGAACAGGAAGGGGAAATTAACCAATTAAAGACGACGATTAATAGCCGTTGGCAAGAGTGGAATGAGGCGCAAGGGGTTCTGGAAAAGGCGCAAATTGATTTGAAAACTCAAGAGAGTCTCTTACAAATCAAGCAAGATTTACTCTCACCGATGCAAAGTCAATTGAGTCAGACGGAGCAGTTGTGTCAACAGCTTCAGGAACTGGCGGAAGGCTCGGGAAAACCTACGGTGAGCATCGATCGCCAGGCTCTGGAAAATATGCCCATTGATGAGCTACAACAACAGGTGGGCCAGTTGGAAGAAGATTTGAAACGGGCATCGGGATTTGTGAAGGATCAGGAAGAGGAATTAGGGTATCAGTTAGAGGCGATCGAGGAACTTAAGCAGAAGATTGAACAAGCAAGTGAATACGATCGCCTCAGTTTAGAAACGGAATTATCCAGTGAACAAGAAAGTTATGATTTCTTGAATGAATCGTTGGTGGGTTCTCGCCGGAATTTAGCTGAACGAGAATTTGTGTTTAAAGTCCATGAAAGTATTCTTCGCCAACGACAAGGTTATCCCGCCGAACCAGGACAGGAGGGACTGCTCGATTTTGGGCCAGCTCTAGAAGCGGCTGAGAGCCAACGGCACTTACAAAGCGAACAAGTGCAACGGATGGAAGCGGAAATTAGCCAGATTCAATCGGCGATCGGGCAAGCTCAGGACTTGGTCAATAGCCAAATGTCGGCTCAAGAAACGAAACGCAATGAAATTAAGCAGTTGGAAGAAACCTTAGCTCAACAAGAGCAACAGTGGGTTGAAGCCAGAGGTAAACTTGGGGTTTATGAGCAGATGCTCCAACCCCTGCAAGACCAACTGGCCCAATATCGGGAGAAAATAGAGCAACTCCAACAGGGAATTGCGGGGATTCAATCAACCAACGATCGGCAGTTACAGGCGATCGCTCAACTGCAGCAAACTGTTACGGAATTAACTCAGTAGGTCTAGCTTTTAACCTTGTCTCCTTTTTACCTCCACCTCTTAACCTTCCCAAGAGGTAGCCCAACACCACCAACAAAACCTCCATGAACTTATGGCCAATAAACTCCTTTGCTATGTCCAAGGTTTACAGCACTGAAGATTTAATTGCCATATTGGCCCAAGAGCGTCAAGCGTGTATGAGAGGGGAGCGCCTAAATCTCAATAGTCAGCTCTCTGGTCATCCCATTATTGACCAATTTGTAGCCGTTGAAGGGGTTCAAAACTTTATTGCCTACAAAGATTTTCAATCCACCATTCATCAGTATCAGAGAGAGTACCAGGTTTCCGGCATTATCTGGCAAGAAATCCTCATTCATCAACAAACGTTGCACTATCCAACAATTCACGACCAACTGATTGCCTTACCCCAAGATTTAGATATCCTGCAACAGGCCAAACCTGACATTCTCAATTTTTGGCATCAAGTAACGGTTGCTATGGATATCTTTATTGCTGATGGTCGCCGCTATCAAAAAATTACCCATCAAGATATTGAGCTGATTTCCCACCGCACCCAATGGGCCCTCATTTACAAATGGGAAAATCCTTCCTATTTAGAGATAGTGTTGCAACTCGGTTGGGGACAACCTACAGAAGCCTCCTATCAACGTAGTCTACCCCACTCTGGAAGTCGCTCTATTCATGCCGTTTATCCTGGAACTCACCCCATTGGTTGAAAGGCTTGAATAAACTTGGAGTTTAACTTAACTTTCGTCTTTCCGATGAACAGGGATTTGAATGGTAAATTGACTGCCACCTTCTGGTAATGCAGAATAATTCAGTTGCCCTTGATGTTGCTCCACAATAATTTGATAACAAATAGAAAGACCCAATCCACTGCCTTGTCCCACAGATTTAGTGGTAAAAAATGGATTAAAAATTTGGTTTTTTATATCATCAATAATGCCAATTCCATTATCTTGGAAACAAACGATCACTTGATGATCGTCAGTAAATTCTGTACGGATTTCTATCGTTGGCATGAAGTCCTCAGAAAGTGAGGGATCAAAACTTTTATCTTCTATCGCATCAATGGCATTTTCGATCAGATGAAGAAAAACTTGATGAATTTGCCCGGAATAGCAGGTAACATTAGGGAGTTCACCATAGTGTTTAAGCACTTGAATCGGAGGATGACGATCGGTTTCTTGTAATCGGTGTTGCACAATTAATAAGGTACTCTCAATCCCTTCATGCAAATCTACAGATTTAATGTCTGCTTCATCGAGTCTAGAAAACGTCCGCAACCCCAAAACAATAGCATGAATTCTTTCTACACCAGTTTTCATAGAATCCATCATACTCTTGAGATCATCAATGACAAAATCTAGATCAATATCTTCTGTGAAATCTTTGATATTCTCGGTCGGATTTGGATAACTTGTTCGATACATTTTAATCGTACTGACTAAATTATCCAAATAATCATTCACATAATGAACATTACCGTAAATGAAGCTAATCGGATTATTGATTTCATGGGCAATTCCGGCAACAAGCTGTCCCAAACTTGCCATTTTTTCACTTTGAATCAGTTGCAATTGAGTGTTTTGTATTTTGGTCAAAGCAGCTTCTAATCGTTCAGTTTGTTGTTTAAGCTGCATTTCGCGGTCTTCTAGGGAACTCTGAATTTTTTTGCGATCGCGGATTTCCTGCTCCAAAACCACATTCTGCTCGGCCAGCATTTGTTGAGCTTGGCGAAGCTTGAGCTGATTTTGTACTCGCACAATCACTTCTTCAATTTGAAAGGGTTTAGTAATATAATCCGATCCACCGACACGGAAGGCTTTGACCTTATCAAGAACATCATCCAGGGCACTCAAAAAAATTACCGGTATTTCCTGGGTCACTTCATTGGCTTTGAGTTTGGTACACACTTCATAGCCATTGAGGTCGGGCATATTAATATCAAGTAAAATTAAATCGGGTGGTTTAGCTTGAGCCGCTTTTAATCCCATGGCTCCATTAATCACACTTCTGACTTTATACCCTTGCTTGGTTAACAAACTCGACAGCAACCGGAGATTGTTGGGCATATCATCAATTAGCAAAATATTCGCGGGTTCTGGATGATCAGTAGAGTGATTCATTGGAGGGCAAGGAAGTTAGGCGGCACGATGAACTTGAACAACTGTATAAATTAGCGAGCAATAAACTGGTTACTTTCTTGGAGAATGCACTCTTCTGTTATCTCACAAATTGCTTCAAACTGGAAATTATCAACCCAAGCAACTAACTGTTGTCTTAATTGTAATTGAGAGGTTGACAGTTGGTCGATCAAGGGCAACATCAGATCGGCATCGGCTTCAGTGGCTGCTTTCTGTAAGGCGGCAATCCATTCTATGGGCTGTTGAGCCATGGCATCTGAGAGAAAGGATCTGGCGTTTTTAGAGGAAAGGGGAGGGGGTTGAGAGAGAGGATAATCCTCGGTATCGTTGAGGGGATCATAGGACTGATCGCTGAGGCGATCGCGTTCAGATTCTGATTCATAAGTATATTCCAATTCTAAATACTGGGCAATTTTCTCTAAAATCACGGCTTCGAGAAAGGGTTTATGCACTAAGTCATTACATCCTATGGCTAACATCTGTTGGCGCTCTTCTTCAAAGGTACTGGCAGTAGTGACAATGATCGGTACATGGGGAAGACCACGTTCGTGTTCTCGTTCACGGATACTAACTGTCATGCTATAACCATCCCGGACCGGCATCCGAATATCCGTTAAAATCAGATTGATTGTTTCTTGTTCCCAGAGAGTCAGGGCTTCTTCTCCTTGGGTGGCTTCTAGCACTTCAAACCCCAAAGGGGTGAGTAAAGAGCGGAGAATTTCGCGGTTTTCCCATTTATCATCGACTACTAAAATACGGTAGGTTTTCTCTGTGGAGGCAATTCCGGTCACCTTAAGCTCAACCTGAGACAGGGCTTCTGCTTCTCCTGAGACAGGGAGCAGGGGTAAGTCAAAGGTAAACATACTCCCTTGGTTGATTTCACTCGATACACTCAGCACTCCACCCAGAAGATTGACTAACTGTTGGCTGATGGTTAATCCGAGTCCAGTGCCTTCCTGAGATTGTTTGCCACTTTGGGTTTGTTCAAAGGGCTGAAAGAGTTGGTCTAATTCTTCGCTGGCTATACCGATACCGGTATCGGTGACGGTAAATTGTAGAGTGTCGGGTTGATCCGCAACTGTGATGGTCAGGGAAACATTACCTTGACGGGTGAATTTGATGGCATTACTAAGTAAATTGAGTAAGATTTGGCGCAGTTTTTGTTCATCGGTGTAGAGGGACTGGGGAACATTTTCTTGCACTTCCATGCTCAGATGGAGGCCTTTCTTTTTCGCTTTGAACTCTACCATACTTTCTAAATGATGAACGAAGGTGAGTAAATTAAAGTCGTGAGGTAAAAGTTCGGATTTTCCAGCTTCGATTTTGGATAAATCTAAAATGTCATTAATGAGGCCGAGTAAATGTTGGCTACTGCTGTAGATGATCTGGAGTTGTTCCTGGTGTTTATCGGTTAAAGCATTGTCCTTGACCATAATTTGCGTAAATCCGAGAATGGCATGTAGAGGGGTACGCAATTCATGACTCATTTTGGCTAGGAATGTGCTTTTAGCTTGATTAGCGCGTTCTGCGGATTCTTTGGCTTCCAAGAGTTGATCGGTACGTTGGTGAACTCGTTCCATGAGGGCGTTGAGAGTTTTACTTAAAGAGGCGATTTCGTCTTGGGTACTGATGGGCATTCGCAGTTGCCAATTTTCTTCTTCGGTAACGGTGGCAGCTAAGTCAGTAAGTTGTTCGAGGGGGCCGATAATATCTTCAGTTGTGCCTAGGGCAATCCAACCGGCGATCGCTACAGCGAATAAACTACTGAAAATAATGATACCTTTTTCCAGACCTTGAGCATTTTCCATCTCGACTTCCGCTTGTCGAGCTTGTTGTTGGGCTGTGGCTAGGATTTGATCGAGAGTCGCCCCTAATTGGTCTAATTCTCGTTGTCTCTCGGATAGCACCAGAGATCTGAGTTGATTTTGCTGTTCTTCTAAACCAATATTCGGTTGATTAATAATCTGTTGGATACGATCGCTATATTCAACTAAGGCTTGAGTATAGCGATCTAGAAATGGCTCGAAGGTATCTACAGAAATGGCTAACCAGGCTGGATTTCCTGTGATAAACGTTTGTAGCTCTTCTTGGGTCGCTTTGATTTCAACCAGGTTATCATCAAGCTTCTTTTGATACAATTGTGAGGCTTCGCGATCGCCAACGACTGTCCCCAGTAAAACGCCTAATCGTTCCGCTCGTTCGATCTCGACCTGAAAGTGAACCAACAATTGAGCTTGAATATTGGCATCCGCTAATTGGACAATGCCCTGTCCTTGATAATAATCAGCCACGACTAACCCAATCAACGAACCCGCCAAGCCAGTACCAATGGCTAATGCATAACCCGATCCAATTTTGTGTCGGATACGCCCCGATCGAATTCGTTCCCACCCTTTCTTGATCTTATGAGTTATGTGGCCCAGTTTCATCATCAATTAACCTTTTCAGAGAGTTTCTCACTAATTAATTGATGCACTCGATCGAATTGAAAATCATGAACCCATTCTGTGAGACAATCTCGCATTCGCGAATTGGAGGGAAAAACTTCGTCAATTAGTTTGAGCAGTAATTCCTCTTCCGCAGCTAGGGTTGCCTGTTGAAGTTTGACCCAATCTGAGGACTGAACATAGCTGAGATCTTCCGGTTCAAGGTCTTGCGGTTTGATGGCTAACGGAGCATTTAGGAGTTTTAGATCTGCCGGTATAGTATATTGCCTTGATTCTGAAGTCAGAGTAGGCTCAGAACCCATGTCTAGTTTTATGGGTAAGGTAAACTGGAACTTACTCCCTTTGCCTACCTCAGATTCTACCATTAGCTTACCTCCCATCAATTCTACAACTTGTTGACTAATGGGTAAGCCTAAACCTGTACCTTCTTGAAACCCGCGATCGCTCGAACTTTGCACAAACGGTTCAAACAAGCGAGACAACTCATTGGGGGCAATCCCAATGCCGGTATCCTGAACTTCACAGATTAAAGTAGCATTATTTTCTGACCCATGATTGGCACAATCAACCTGAACTTGAATTCCCCCTTGGGGAGTAAACTTTAAGGCGTTTCCTAATAAATTAATAAAGACTTGCCGTAATTTCCCCGAATCCGCTTCAATAAAAGGGGGAACCTTGGCAGAAACATCAAAAGATAAGCTTAACCCTTGATGCTCTGCTTTGAGCTTGAACATTTGATAGAGGCTACTGAGCATATCGTATAGATTAAAGCGATTCTGATGGAGTTCCATTTTCCCGGCCTCTATTTTTGACCAATTCAACAAATCGTTAATCAGATCTAATAGATGTTCGCCACTATGATGAATCACTTTCAGATAACCAAAATGCTCTTCAATTCGAGCTGGAGTTACAGTGGAAGACGTATCGCCCAGATGGCGGATCATCACCTGAGTAAAGCCTAGAATAGCGTTGAGAGGAGTACGCAGTTCATGGCTCATTTTGGCTAAAAACGTACTTTTGGCCTGATTTGCATTTTCTGCGGCTTCCTTAGCCGCAGACAAGGCTTCCATTGCTTCTTTTCGCTCCGTAATATCACGGGCAATCCAAATCACAGAATCGCCCATTCCAGACACATCCGTAATGGGGGCAATGGTGGCAGCAAACCAAAAGCTCTGCTCCTCTATGGTGAGTTGATATTCTGTTTGTAGGGTCGTTTGAGTATTGAGGCTTTGCCAGATCAAATGGATAAAGGTTGTGGATTGCTCGGGTTCAAAGATATCTTGTACACTTTTACCGATCAACTCTGATGGCATCTGGTAGAGGGGTTTGGGGGTAGTGGGCGCAATATTGACAATGTAGCCTTGGGCATCAAAGATCAGAATCAGATCGGAGATCGCACTAAAGAGCGTTTTAAATTCTGTGGTCACTTGTTTTTGATGCAGAATTCGACCAAAGTCAAGGGCGCGATAGGAGAGTTGTTGTACCCAGTATTGATCTTGAACGGAAGAATAATGGGTGAAGAAGACTAAAATCCCCAAGCTGGCTGAACGTCTCGGAATCAGGTTAGGGGTTAAAGATTCTTCGGCGGGGATGGGGATGGGTAGACCAAAGGCAGCCCCTAGATCAACTTGATGAGCCAGAGTTCCCCTGGAAAAAATATCGTTGTCTTGGGCAAGGTTACCAAACCATTGGGGTTTATTGCTATACCAGACTCGTCCAGGGATATCTTCGTCAGGTAGGAGGATGAGTCCTTCGGTGTAGTGGCGGAAGTCTTGTAGCGCACTTATATGCTCTGGGGAAAGAGTTTGGGGATTTTTGTACCAGATGGGGCTACATTGGAGGGCACTTTTGTCAGCAGTGGGAATCCAAGCTTCTGCATAACTCCAACCCGTCAGTTGACAAATTTGCTCTAGGATTAGGTGCAGGGCACTGGAGAAGTCAGAGGTGGTATTTAAGGTTTGTTCTAGGGCTAGAAGGAGGTTGGGAGACGGATTGGGGAATTGATGGTCTAGGAAGGGTTGTTCGGTTTGCTCGCTTTCGGGGAGCGTTTGAGGTTGCTGGCTAAGTTGACGGTGAAGACTATAGGCGCTTTTAATTCCTAATGTTGTCGTTAAGAGCAAGATGATCCAGATGAACCCGATGACTGGAGGGATGGGGAGTCCGGTTCTTGAATACACCCATGCGGTTACTCCAATGGCGATCGCACTTGAGGCGCATAACGGAGTGACTAAAAGGATGGGCAAGAAGGAAAATCTGGACATGCTTTTACGGACTTCACGCTAGGAATGAGGGGGCATGATTACGGTTCTAGCTTATCCTAATTTCACCATTGGGGATTGGATTGCAGGAGGGCAGTCGCTTCTCTGATGTTCAGAGGTTTGGCAAACCAATAGCCTTGGCCAAAATCACAGTTGAGCTGTCTGAGGATTTCCACTTGTTTTGGGGTTTCTATCCCTTCGGCAACCACTTGCATGTTCAGAGTTTGGCTGATTTGGATGATGGGGGGAATGAGACCGAGATCTAGTGGCTCTTGGCTGAGAGTGTTGATAAAGGAGCGATCGATTTTGAGGATATCGATGGGTAGGGTATGGAGATAGGAGAGGGAAGAATAGCCTGTACCAAAGTCATCTAGGGAAATGTGAATGTTTTGATCTCGGATTTGATGGAGGAGAGTGCGAGCCTGTACAGGGTTTTCAATCAGGGCGCTTTCGGTAATCTCCATGGTTAAGGATTGGGGGACAACCTGGGTTTTAGCAATAGTTTCAACGACTTTTTCCATCAGGTTCATTTGGGAGAATTGACGGACGGAAAGGTTAATGCTGATTTTGAGGCTGTCGTTTTTGAGGGTTTGTTGCCAGATTTTGAGTTGATTGCAGGCTTGCTGAAAGACCCAATAGCCAATATCGTTAATCAATCCGGTTTCTTCGCAAATAGGGATAAAGTCGGCTGGACTGACGAGTCCTCTTTGGGGATGTTGCCAGCGCACGAGGGCTTCAAATCCACTAATTCTGCCGGTTTGCAGGTTGATAATGGGTTGGTAGTGAACGAGAAATTCTTGGTGTTCTATGGCTTTGCGGAGTTCAGTTTCTAGGGTGAGTCGTTTAAGGGCGAGTTGGTGCATGGTGGGGTCAAAGACATGGTATTGTCCTTTACCCATAGATTTGGCTTTGTACATGGCAGTGTCGGCATCCCGAAGGACATATTCGGGTTTGTGGTAGTCGGCATGACTGAGGACAATGCCAATGCTGGCGTTGATAAAGACTTCGTGAAGTTCGAGTTGAAAGGAATAGGAGAGGCTATTGAGGATAGTTGCTGCCAGTTTTTTGGTATCTTCTAGGTTGGCACAAGATTCTACGAGGATAGTAAATTCGTCTCCTCCTAGGCGAGCGAGGAGCATGTTTTCCTCTAGGAGGGAGTTAATACGTTTGGCGATCTCCTTGAGCAATTGATCGCCCACGATGTGGCCGAGGGAGTCGTTGATCACCTTGAAGCGATCGCAATCTAAAAAGAGGACGGCAAAGGGTTCATCCGCACTAACTTTGAGCTTTTGAATGGCTGATTCTAGTCGTTCCATAAATAGGGCCCTGTTGGGCAGCCCGGTCAAGGAATCATGCAGGGCCATATCCAGAAGTTTTTGCTGAATTCGCTTGCGTTCTTGAATTTCTTGGGTTAAAGCTTGATTAGTAGTTTGGAGTTCTTGGGTGCGTTCTTGAACTCGTGCTTCTAGTTGTAAGTTTAAGTCTTTAAGTTGGGTTTGGGCAGCTTTCAGTTGTAATTGATGCTTGACGCGGGCTAAAACTTCTTCGATTTGAAAGGGTTTACTGATATAGTCACATCCCCCTACCCTAAAGGCTTTTACTTTGTCGAACACTTCATTTAATGCACTGATAAATATAATCGGTATTTCTTGGGTTCGGTCGAGTGTTTTGAGTTCCTGACAGACTTGATAACCATTCATTTGGGGCATATTAATATCCAGTAAGATCAAGTCAGGAGGTTTGGCTTGAGATGCTTTAATTGCTGTTCTGCCATTCATAACACTGCGAACTTTATAGCCCTGCTGACTCAGCAAATCTGAGAGAAGACGTAAATTTTCTGGAGTGTCATCCACCAGCAATATATTGTATTTTCCTGCAAGAGATTCAAGCATAAGTTTACCGATTATTATTGATGGTTATTTATTATCTAGATTTAATATAACACTGAATTTAAGTTTTGAGTGATCACTTCAAATTCAAAATTATCGACTAAATCATTTAAATATCTCGCCAGATTTCTTTGATCGTTGGGAATTTTTTCGATCAACTCTAAAATTAGTTCAGCATCAGCTTCTAGGGCAGCTTGGTAGAGATTGTGTAACCAGGGTTTGGGCATCAATTCCCAATTGATAGAAGCCTCATCTACTGATTCTAGGGAATTAGAGATTGGGGGCGATAATGGCAAGGCCGGATCGAGATAATCACAGACATAGGTGACCCCTAAATGTTGGGTCATTTTCTCAAATAACTCTTGGTCTTGGAAGGGTTTACTGAGAAAATCATCACACCCTACAGCCAGGATTTGTTCACGTTCTTCCGTAAAGGCACTTGCAGTGAGAGCAATAATGCGAGTGGATTGACCTTGGGGATGAGATTTAATGTATTGAGTGGCTTGAAGTCCATCCATAACAGGCATCCGAATATCCATCCAGATCAAATGGGGATTCCAGGTTTCCCAAATGGAAATAGCCTCTTCTCCATTGCTGGCCTGTTTTACCTCAAAGCCGACACTGTTTAATAAGGAGTCTAAAAGCAGGCGATTATCTAACGAGTCATCAACGACTAAAATTCGGTAGTTGGGTTGATTGGGGGCTAGATGAATCACTCGACTCGAGCTTCTGATGGTTTGAGGTTGATGCAAGACTTCTTCGAGAGGCAAATCAAAGGTAAATTGAGTGCCTACATCCACTTGAGAGGAAACTTGAATATCTCCTCCCATCAATTGTACAAACTGACGACTGATGGGTAATCCAAGACCTGTTCCTTGTTGAGATTGTCGGCCCACTGCGGTTTGCACAAAGGGTTCAAACAAAGTGTCTAGGTCTTCTTGGGCAATTCCCGGACCCGTATCGCTCACTTCAAAGGCGAGTCTAAGGGGGTTGTTTTCTGGGGGGGCGATCGCCGAAATGGATAATTTGACTTCTCCTTGTTCTGTAAATTTAATGGCATTCCCTAAAAGATTTAATAAAACTTGACGTAATTTACTTTCATCTCCTTCCACATATTCTGGGACTTGCGGACTACACACCAAAGCCAAGCTCAACCCTTTACTTTCTGCTTTGATTTGTAGCATTTCTTTGAGAGTATCTAACAGCATCCATAAATTAAATTCACTCTCATTGAGTGTGATCTTGCCGGCTTCAATTTTCGACATTTCTAAAATATCATTAATCAAGGATAATAAATGCTCACCACTACGATTAATGATCCCCAATTGCTCGCGATGGACAGAGTCCAGGTTAGAACTGCGGTCAATTAACTGAGTAAAGCCTAAAATAGCATTTAATGGCGTTCTTAACTCATGGCTCATATTCGCCAAAAAGTTGCTTTTGGCTTGGTTTGCGGATTCAGCAGCTTCTTTAGCCTGAATTAAAGCAACTTCTGCTTGCTTGCGCACGGTAATATCAGCAATCATTGAAGCATATCCGATCACATGATTTTGTCTATCCATCAACACGGTATTGTACCACTCACAGACAATGGTTTCTCCGGAGTTCCTGATATTATCACAAATTGCATAGGTGGTATCTTCTTCCGATTCCAAGCTTTGCATTAACTGATAAACTTTGTTTTTTTGAGCATCGGAAAACAAGATCTCAAAGCTATGAGGAGAAGATAAGACATCTAGGCGACGATAACCAAAAATACGTTCAGCCGCTTTATTCCATTCTACAATATTCCAATCCACCGACCATTCAATCACACCTAAAGGCGTTTGATCCACTAAAAATTCCAAGCGCTTCTGAGAGTCTCTCAGTTTTTCTTCAGATTCTTTTCGTTCTGTAATATCGGTGTATGAGCCAATAATCCGAATTTCTTCCCCCTGATTGTCATACAAAATCTGGCCTCGATCTAAAATCCACTTATAGCGACCATCTTTACAGCGCATTCGATATTCAATCGTAAATAAAGGATTATTTTGACTGTGCTGATATCGAAGATTGGTAAACATCACTTGTTCAAAATCATCCGGATGTAAACGGGTCATCCATTCGCTCGGTTTATCACTAATTTCTGACTCTGAAAATCCCAACATTTCTTTCCATCGAGCAGAATAAAAGATCCGATTATTTTCCAAATCCCAATCATAGATACCATCATTATTACTTTTGAGTGCAAGTTGCCAGCGTTTTTCACTCTTTTTCAAGGCTTGTTCTGCTGAGATTCGCTCTGTAATATCAGATTGAAGGATCACATAATGAGTCAGTTCTCCAGTTCTATCTCGTAAGGGATACAACGATAAGTGACTCCAGAACAGCTTATTATCTCGACGATAGCTTGGACAACTAAACTGAAAGTTTTTGCCTTGGCGAATGTGTCTTTTTATCGATTCATAGGGATGTTGATAAAATTTGTTTTTATAGAACCTTAACAGTCCTTGTCCTATGACTTCTTGGGGGGAATAGCCCGTGATTTTTTCAAAGGCAGGATTAACATAAATAATCGGCATATCGGCTTGTTGAGCATCACTAATAATGATGCCATCATCCGAGATTTCTACGGATCTCTTGAGCAGTCTGAGTTGTTCTTCATTCTGTTTTCTTTCCGTGATATCACGAGCGACTAAAATAACCTTTTTATCTGGCATGGGAGAGAGGGTCGCTGAAAACCAAAAAGTCTGTTGAGGGAGGGTTAAATGGTATTCAAAATTAAGGCTTTTTTTCTGATGTATGACATCTTGTAAATGTTGCATCAATTCTGAACGATAATCTCCGTAAATAATTTGATTAATGGTTTCTCCAATCAGATCGTAGCCTTCTTGCTGATATATGGCTGGACAAGTGGGAGAAAGTTTGATCATTTCTGCTTCCCGATCCATCACTAAGACGATCTCGGTCATTGCTGCAAAAACCGATCGCAGTTCTGCTTCGGAAGTATGTAACTTTTGTTCTAAAAGTTTGCGATCGCTAATATCTTGGATAACACTGAGAAAATATGCCGGTTCTCCAGATGAATTACGCACCAAAGATATCATGATATTCACCCAGTTTTGCAGTCCAGTTTGGGTGAAATAATTGTTTTCAATGTTAATAAACGGTAATGTGCCATTGAGAAGTCGGTCTAAGTAGCGGCGAGTAACATCTTGGTAATTGTGATTTTCTAAGCTCTGGAGATTTTGAGGAACCATGAGTTCAAAAAAAGAGTGATTAATCAGGGCTGAACTGTAAGACCCTACCAAATCACAAAATTTCTGATTGACTTGAATAAAGTTTCCTTGTAGGTCAATATGAGCCATACCAATGACTGCTTGGGCAAAGGTTTGATCGAAAGTCGTCTGAGCAGGTCGAGTTTGTTGTGTTCCGCGATCGCTACTCAGGTTTTGTAATAAAGTTGATAGATGAACTAGACCAATTAATTGATGAGTTGAGGTGACTAAAGGGAGAGAGGTCAGTTGATGATGCTTAACCAATTCAAGGAGAGTTGCAAGCTTATCCTGACTACTGAACGTTTCCCACTCAGCAATTTCTAGGGTAATACCTTCCGGTTGCATGACTTGCTCAACAGTCATCTTCTCAGCACTCTCTGACGAAGTAAGATAAGGTAAAAAACTAGACAAATGCACGCAGCCAATTAACTGTTGCTCTTTAACAACTAATGCTAAGGAAGGCTGAACTTGCCCAGTTTGGGACTGCTGATAGAGTTGCCAGTGAGAGATCGCCTCTGACAATAGCATCTGAGGCTCTAGAGTTAGAGGATGATAATCAATCCACCGCTCCTCTGCAAGAGTCACGATTTGAGAATTAGACTGGTGCATAATAGCCAGAGAGTCCGGGGCTTACGCCACGTTTACTATTCAAAATGAATCCTGTAGAATCAAGTGTCTGTGCAATTTGGCGCTTGCTTTCTGTTATATCAAATTTAGGTCAGTTTTCCTACCCAGACTGATTTTGGAAAACCTGAATCGTTTTAAAAATTCAAGAATACTTGCAAGAGAAGACGATCTATGGGTGTTAAATTCCGATCTTATTCAGATACTCCAATTAAGGTAAATGCTGCCCAATTCCGAGGTTCAGGGAACTCTTTTTGGGTCAGTAACATGGCTTCACGGAGGGCACTGGCTTTATCTTGTCTTTGTTGCATTTGTTGATAAAAGTTAGTCATCACTGTGACGGTGGGTTCATCGGGAATTGCCCATAAGGAGACTAATACTCCTTCGGCTCCTGCACTGACAAAGGCTCGTGAGAGTCCAATTACACCATCACCGTTAATATTGCCCCGTCCTGTATCACAAGCGCTCAGTACTGCTAATTCTGCTCTCAGGGAGAGTCGAGATATTTCTTTTGCCGTGAGAAAACCGGGATCGCCAGCAGTTGGAGCTAGAGCTAAAGAACTCAAAAATCCTCCTAGATCATTGAGCAGTCCATGAGTCGCCAGATGAATCATGGGGCTAGATTGCATTTGAGAGACTACCACAGCTTTAGTCGCTCGATCGCCAATTAACGGTTCTGTATTGAGTAAAGTGGCGATCGCCTCTGCTTCAAGTTCCGCTCCCGGTAAATCCTCCAGTTGCAGTGTACTTTTACCCCCTTCTAACTCAATTTCGGGCATCGTTGGATTACCCACCACTAAAGGAGGATTAACGCTAGAGCCTTGATTTTGATTGCGCTGTTGATTTTGACGAGTTAAATCTAACACTTGAATCGAGGGAGAAGTCATCAATGTATGCTTCTCGATCAAGTAAGTCCCCTGTTGATCCTGGAGAGCAGGAAACGGGACTAAAAGCAACGAATCTTGAGGAATAAACGTTACGCGCTCCTCCGGATTTTTGGGCAGTAAATCGGCAATCGGTTCAATCAAATACTCATGCAATTCTTTCAAGGGTTCTCCTGGAGGCAGGTGGCGACGGGATAAGCCCGTTAACGTAATAAAATCCCGTGCATTTTTTACCAATTGATCTAAATCAAAATTTAGAGGAACCTGGCGAAATTCAATATTTCCTTGGGGAGAAATGACCCAAACATATAATTGAGTTGCTTTTCTTTCTGATGAATGAGAAGTCAACCATTCTCCCGGCCCAGTTTGATAAAACCGTCCGTATTCATATTGCACCGTATACGTGACTAAAGTCGTCTTTTCCCGTTGAGCAATTTGCTTGATCTGGTTTATGTTTGGCGGTTCAGTCTCCATCGAATTGGGATGAGTCTCTAATTTACTCACCAACAAATCGACCAAGGCTCTAGCCCGACCCGCTTCTGAAAGCTCTAAGGCTTCAAGGATTTGATTTTGCTCAATTGCAATTTGCTGTAAGAGGCGATAAATATCCGTAGATTGATCGTAGCTAAATATTTTGAATTCATCTTCAGATAAGTTCGTAAAGCTCAGATTCGATAGTGTTACTTTTCGCTGGCTATCATAACCTTCTATCGCTTTATAAAATCTAGATTTTGCTGCTTCTAATTGTTGGGATTGTAGCAGTAAAAAACCTAGCTTTTCCTGACCAATCGCTTGGGCAGCCACACGAGAAATTTCCAGGGATTCAGCGGCATCTGGAGACTCTTGTTGTTGTTTAAATCCCTGGTCTAGAAGATCGAGAGCTTCAGTCTGAAGGTCGATCGCCTGCTCTAAGTTTCCTGACCAGTAGTAAACTCTACTCAGATCTTGCAGGGCAAAGGACTCAGATGTAAAATGACCTTGTTCTCGAATAGCATTCAAGCGTTTTTCTTGTAAGGTAATGGCTTGCTCGTAGTCTTCCTGAATCGTATAATATTCACTTAGTCCGTTCAAGGCTTGATTCACTTGGACCAGATTATCCGTTGCCTCACCCAAGGCTAAAAGTTCCTCGAGTGTTTTTAAGGCTTTTTCCTGTTGTTTGGCCCAACTGTAACTAATACTCAGGTGAAACAAAACATCGCCTTTAAGCTGAAATTCACCAGTAGAATTAGCTAAAGATAAGGCTTCTTCCTGGATTTGAATAGCTTGACGATAGTTGCGGTTGGCAAAGTAAGCTAATCCCAAATCATTCAGAACTTCAATCTCTTCGGTTTGGGTGCCAATTTTACGGACAATTTCTAGGTGATTTTGGCGCAGAAAAATCGCCTTTTCATAATCAACAGCTTGTAGATAAGCCAAGCTCAAATATTTGAGAATAACTTTACGGCCCGAAGGGGTGCGAGCTGCTTGCAACTGGGATTCTAAAAAGTCAATGCCATAGGGATCTCCGAGTTGACTATGGGCAGTCGCCAAACTCCAGAGAATACTCCCTTCAAGATCTTCATCTTGTAATTGACGGGCTAATTGAAGTGCCCGCTTATAGAGAGGTATCGCTTTCTCCAGTTGACCCAGATATTGATGGGCAATAGCTGCTTTATTGAGGACACTTAATTCAAACAACGGATTGCCTAATTGCTGGGCTTGCTCCAACTCCTGGGGATAGGTTTGTAAAATATTTTCATAAACTGGGCGCAATTGATCCACCGGATTAGCCCAACTGACGGAAGGCAGAAAAGTTAGAGCATTAAAAAACAAAATAGTTAGGATAGGTTTTATCATAGTTCATTCAATCTCCAGAAGAGAAAATTGCGTCTCAATTTGAGTTATTCCCAGCCGTGATGATGCTACCTTCAAGAAGCAATTGGTTCTAAGGGAATTGTCAGTCAATCGTGAATTGTACAGTTTCTGAGAATTAGTATTAGAATGCAGAAGATACTGTTATCTTCATCCATCATAGATCAATGACCAATCGTTTGGCTCAATCCCGAAGTCTCTACCTCCGCAAACATGCTGAAAATCCGATAGACTGGTGGCCGTGGTGTGATGAAGCACACCAAACGGCAAAAAAAGACAATAAACCGATTTTTCTCTCGATTGGCTATTCAAGCTGTCATTGGTGTACGGTGATGGAAGGGGAAGCCTTTAGTAATGCAGAAATTGCTGAATATATGAATGCTAATTTTCTGCCCATTAAAGTGGATCGAGAAGAGCGTCCCGATGTGGATAGTATTTATATGCAAGCGTTGCAAATGATGACGGGACAAGGGGGATGGCCGTTAAATATTGTCCTTACTCCAGACGATCGCATTCCCTTCTATGGCGGTACTTATTTTCCCGTGGAACCTCGGTATGGTCGGCCCGGATTTTTACGAGTGTTGCAAGCCTTGCGAATGTTTTACGATCAGGAGGGGGAAAAATTAGCCAGTCGCAAACAGGCGATCGCCGAAGCTTTGCATCAAGCAGCGACTATCCCCGCAACCGGAGAATTGGGCGAAGATCTCTTGCACCAAGGCTTAGAAACCAGCGTCGGTATCCTCACTGCACGGGATATGGGGCCCAATTTTCCCATGATTCCCTACGCTGAAACGGCCCTCAGAGCAACCCGTTTCACTACTCCAGAGTCCCCCTACAATGCCCTGGAAAGCTGCGCTCAGAGGGGCTATGACCTGGTGCTGGGGGGCATTTTTGACCATGTAGCTGGAGGGTTCCATCGCTACACGGTGGATGGGAC
Source organism: Roseofilum sp. Guam (assembly GCF_017746735.1). Lineage (NCBI taxonomy): Bacteria > Bacillati > Cyanobacteriota > Cyanophyceae > Desertifilales > Desertifilaceae > Roseofilum > Roseofilum sp. Guam. Next base: position 26,144 of record NZ_JAGHZN010000001.1, read on the forward strand.
TTGGACGGTTCCCCACTTTGAAAAGATGCTCTATGATAATGGTCAAATTATGGAATATCTGGCCCATTTGTGGGATGCAGGGGTGCAGGATAAGGCGATAGAGAGGGCGATCGCTACTACTGTCACCTGGTTAAAGCGCGAAATGACCGATCCCAAAGGCTATTTTTGGGCAGCTCAAGATGCCGATAATTTCACCTCATCCACGGCTTTAGAACCGGAAGAAGGAGATTTTTATATCTGGGATTATGGCACATTAGAGAGTCAACTCACCCCAGAAGAATTTCAAGACCTTCAGCAACAGTTTGATATTACCGAATCCGGGAACTTTGAAGGTAAGCTTGTATTGCAGCGCACCCAAAAAGGGCAACTTTCCGATCGCTTAGAAACTGGATTAAGTCAACTTTTCACTTTGCGCTATGGCAGCGATCGCGACTCCCTCCCCACATTCCCCCCTGCTCGCAATAACCAGGAAGCAAAACAACAAACTTGGCCCGGACGAATTCCACCGGTTACCGATACTAAAATGATCTTATCCTGGAATAGTTTACTGTTATCCGGGTTAGCCGCAGCCGCAAAAGTTTGGCAACGTCCCGATTATCTGGATTTAGCCATTCAGGGCGCTAATTTTATTCTAGAAAATCAATGGGTTAAGGGGCGCTATCATCGTCTCAACTACGAGGGGGAACCGGACGTTTTAGCCCAAGCTGAAGATTATGCGCTGTTGATTAAGGCTCTCTTGGATATTCAGCAGGCGAGTTTGTGGTGTTCTCCCAGTTTAGAACTGCCCAATCTACAGGAAAAAGCGATCCAAATTCAAGCTGAATTTGATGAATTGCTCTGGAGTGTGGAATTAGGCGGCTACTATAATAGTGTCAAAAGTGATGATTTAATTATCCAAGAACGGAGCTATTTGGATAATGCCACTCCCGCAGCCAATGGCATTGCAATGGCGAATTTAGTGCGCTTGTTCCTGTTAACTGAAAATTTGGATTATTTCGATCGCGCTGAACAAGGTTTACTGGCGTTCAGCACAATTCTATCGAAATCGCCTCAAGCCTGTCCTAGCCTATTTGCAGCGTTAGACTGGTATCGCAATTGTACCCTAGTACGGATTGTGGAGGGGCAACTCGAGCAGCTACGGGGGTTATATTTACCGACTGTTCTGATCCAGAAAGTCCCCGAATTACCTGAAGGAGCGATCGCCTTAGTTTGCCAAGGTCTGTCTTGCAAAAAACCGGCAACCTCTGTGGAGGAATTGCACAGTCAATTACAGCAATGTCAAACCCGAGCTTAGGGAGCTGACTGAGTAATCTCAACTTTATAGACCATTGCATTCCACAACTCAGAGCTAGAGATAAGGGATGCCTCTTGTACGGCATCTCGCTCTCCCAGAGAAATACCCTTTGCTGGTAACCATGCTCACACTTCAACAGGTCATCCACCAAGTCGATGAATTTACTGTTGCTCCTATTTTATGTAGCAGTCTTGTGAGCAATAGACCTCTCGCATAATTTTTTTGTGTTATAGCTATAATAGCTATTCAATTTTCCACCAGCTATTCTCTTGACAATCGCAATCGTCGTTGCCGTTATGGTTTGCTTTGCAAGTTGTAAGCAGAAGTTGGCTTCTGAAATAAATAGCTTTTCATCGTATCATAAAATTAATTTGCAAGAGGTCTAATATGGAACTTGACAAGCAGAAAGTTTTATTAAAAGAGTTTAATAGAGTTGCCCGCCGGGTTACACCTCCGACTGGTTTAACTGCAATTAGACAAAGTCTGGGGAGGTGGATATCCTTAAACATGACAGTTTTGCTGCAAGGTTTGGGATACAACAAAAGCACAATTGCTAATTTCAAAGGGGAACAGCTGATCTTAAATATTGGCTGTGGAACTATAACAGATAGTAGCTATATTAATGCTGACTTATTTCCCCTCCTGTCAACAGTTGCTCAAGTTATCGCGGGCAAAAAAGAGTGGGAGTTAGACCTACTGATTAATTTACCTTATTACGACCGAAATTTATCAAACTGTGCTGATGGCATTGTGGTGTCTCATGTTTTAGAACATCTGCCCCCAACCTTAGCAATCGGCGCGCTATGCAATTGCCTAGATTATCTTAAGTCCGGTGGATGTATGCGTATTAGCGTACCGTATTTGGGAGCATACGATCTGGCCTCATTGCCCCCGAATCAAGGGTTAACAAACCAGATGTTAGCTAAAAATAGCTTAATCTACAGTTGGGGACATCAGTTTATGTATGATGCTGAACTATTGACCGCCCTCATGGAAAAAGCTGGGTTTAGTGACGTAAAAGAAGTTGCTTTTCAAGAAGGTCTTCTATATGAAACGGATTTGAAATCGCGCCAACAAGAATCTATTTATTTGACAGGGATCAAACCCTGAGGACTCAAGGGGTGACAAGGCACCTCAAAGGTTGTTATACAACCTTTGAGGTTGTATTTTGCTGAAAACTTCAACTGAAAGGTGGCGATCGCATAACCCTAACATCAAGTTAGAGGGTTGCTTGCCCAAAAAATCGCTGATTTTTTTTCGCCATCTTAAACGCTCAAAGCCAAGGGTATCTATAAATTCAAGCCGGTTGTCACCCTCTGAGGGCTTAAAACTGTTCCCTGTTCAAGGGGGTTGGGGGTGAGGGCTATACTTCACGCAAAAGAGAAAGGATTTACTCATTACTCATTTACGCTCGCTCCCCTAAAGCTAATCTCGCCTGTTCTCGATCATCGAAGTGAATCTTTTCTGTGCCTAAAATCTGATAATCTTCGTGACCTTTACCCGCAATTAAAATGCCATCTCCAGGCTTTGCATCTAGGATAGCATGACGGATGGCTTCGGCGCGATCGCCAATCACCATTGGTTGGGCAGATTCAGGAATACCAGCGACAATATCTTGCAGAATTTGCTCTGGGTTTTCCGTGCGCGGGTTATCAGAAGTCACCACCGGCACATCGGATAATTCGGCGGCAATTTTACCCATTATGGGGCGTTTGGTGCGATCGCGATCGCCCCCACAGCCAAACACGCAAATCATCCGCCCTGGAATAAACGGACGGGAGGCTTTCAATAAATTCTCTAGGCTGTCAGGGGTATGAGCATAGTCTACAATCACTGTAATCTCTTGATCGGGATTGATGCTGACGCGCTCCATCCGTCCCGGCACGCCCAAGAAATCAGGTAAACTCGATACCATAGTTTCTAAGGGAATGCCCAGATGCAAGCCAGCACCAATGGCGGCTAAGAGATTGGAGACATTAAATTGACCGACTAAGGGCGATTCAAAGGTAATCTCACCTTGGGGCGTATGTAAAATTCCTTTCACGCCTTTAGGTTGGTATTCTAGATCGCTTGTCCACAACGAAGCGGAACGATTCTCAGTGCTATAGCTCCAAACCTGTTCTTGGGGTAGGCGCTCAATTAACCGTTTTCCATAGGGATCGTCAAAATTAATGATCGCTTTTCCCTTCAAGTAATCTGGACTAAACAGGAGTGCCTTAGCTTCAAAATAAGCTTCCATCGTGGGGTGATAGTCCAAGTGATCTTGGGTGAGATTCGTAAAAACAGACACTTCAAACGGACATCCCCAAACTCGTTTTTGCTCTAGGGAATGGGAACTAACTTCCATCACCCCATACTCACATCCGGCTCCAACGGCTTGGGAGAGCTGTGCTTGCAGGGTAACCGCAAAGGGGGTGGTATTGATAGCGGTTTGATGATATCCTGGCCATTTCGCGTAGAGGGTTCCCAGGAGAGCCGTCAGCTTTTGTCCTTGAGTTAAAAAGGATTCAATTAAGTGAGTGGTGGTGGTTTTCCCGTTGGTTCCTGTAACTCCAACTAGCTTTAAGGTTTGGGCGGGATAGTTATAGAATGCAGCCGCAATTTCCGCACAGTCCTTCGCTATATTTGTACTGGAAATTACACAACTGTCTCCTAGAGGATGCTTAGTTAGAGCAGATTCCGAAGCGATCGCCGCGATCGCCCCCGCAGCCACAGCACTCGGCCAAAACTCTCCCCCATCCACACGGGTTCCGGGCATTCCGATAAACAGATCTCCAGCTTGACAAGAATGAGAATTCGTGCTTAAGTTCCTAATCTCCAGGTCTAAGGCAGGATGGGCAGGCACTTCCCCTAACCCACTCACTTTAGCCAGCAGCTCGCCTAATTTCATCCGTCAGCCCTCCTCACAGAAACATACGTTGGCAATTGCACAGGAATTGTTACTTACTATGCGTCAACTGGCTGAGAATGGCAAGCAGGACAGGGGTTGATGGGCACGAACGTGGAAGGAAATCAACGAGCAGATCAGCGAGAAACCCAGTTTCTAGTTTTGCTAGGCGATGGGTTGCCGCGATCGCCCTAAAATATAATTAACTCTATCCTCTATTCTGGGAGAAGTCCCTCTCGGAGTGGGAGAGGAATTTAGGGAGAGGGCACTTCAAATTTACGAACCCATTAGAAGTTAAGATATAATGAATTTTTCGATCAAGATAGCTAAAGTATTGTTCTTCAAAAAGTTGTTCATTCTAGAACTAAAATCCTGATGGCAGCTAAAGATAAATATCATTCTGCGGTTAGAATTGCCCTAGAAAAGGAGCAGTGGAGGATCACTGATGATCCCTTACGACTAGAAGTTGGTGGAACCAAGTTTGAAATTGATTTAGGTGCGGAGCAATTGTTAGCTGCAGAGCGAGGAGAAGAAAAAATTGCCGTTGAAATTAAGACATTCTTGAGCGATTCACCCCTGACGGATTATCATGCAGCCTTAGGACAGTTTTTGAATTATCAACTAGCCCTGGAACTCAACGATCCAAGCAGGATTTTATATTTGGCTATACCGGCAAGAACCCATGAAGGCTTTTTTAAGCGAGAATTCACACAAATTTCCCTAGAACGATACCAAATAAAACAAATGATTTACGATCCAGAAAAAGAGGTAATTGTACGATGGATATCCTAGAACAGTATCGCCAGATCATTCAGTCCTTATTAACCGAGTATGCTGCAATTCCCATTGCTAACGGGGAGATTGATTGCTACACCGTTTTTGATACCCAACAAGACCATTATCAAGTGGTAAATGTAGGATGGGATGGTTATCGCCGCGTCTATGGTTGTGTGCTGCACCTCGATATTATCAACCGCAAGATTTGGGTTCAGCACAATATGACGGAAATGAGAGTCGCTCAAGAATTAGTCGATCGAGGGGTGGACAAAGACCAAATTGTGCTGGGGTTTCACGATCCCGAGATCCGGCAATATACAGATTATGCAACCGTTTAAGGGATAGCGCACGGACTTGATATGATCAGCTTAATCTAACTGATCTTCTCCAATGTCCGCCAGAGCAGGAGGGCCATGATCCGGGGTGCGGAGATTTTCGACCATTTCTTGAATCTCTGCCGAGGGAGGTGGGGTTAATCGAGAAACAGTTAGGGCAATCATCAGGTTAAGGATCATGCCGACTGTACCAATGCCTTCGGCGGAGATATCAAAGAACCAAAGGGGCATCCCATAGAATTTTGCCCCGATAATATAGAAGCTGGTAAAGACTAAACCGGAGACCATTCCGGCGATCGCCCCTTCTTTATTGTTACGCTTGTCAAATATGCCTAAAATAATCGCGGGGAAGAAGCTAGCTGCGGCTAACCCAAAAGCAAACCCCACGACTTGAGCCACAAAACCGGGAGGATTAACGCCAAAATAACCGGCAACGGCGATCGCAAAACCGACCATGATCCGCCCCACCATCACCCGGCGTGACTCAGAAGCCCCCGGATCGATCAGACGATAATACACATCATGGGCAATGGAACTAGAAATGACCAACAGTAAGCCAGAAGCCGTAGATAAGGCAGCTGCTAACCCCCCCGCAGCCACTAAAGCAATCACCCACGGTGCTAATTTTGCCACTTCTGGAGTCGAAAGAACAATGATATCGCGGTCAATGGTAATTTCGTTGGTTTCCGGATTGGGGGTTAGCTCAATCAAACCATCGCCATTTTTATCTTCAAACGCCAGCAAGCCCGTATTTTCCCATTTCGTCGCCCAATCTAACTGTTGCACCTCTTCAATCGTTTTATTGTGCAAGCTATCAATCAGGTTATAGCGTGCAAAGGCGGCTAAAGCGGGAGCCGTAGTATATAAAATAGCGATAAACAGAAGCGCCCAACCGGCGGAATAGCGAGCGGCACGAGGGTTGGGAACGGTATAGAAGCGGACGATCACATGGGGAAGTCCAGCCGTCCCCACCATCAGAGCAATGGTGATAAACAGCACGTCCAACATGGATTTATTAGCAAAGGGTTGGGTGTATTCGGCAAACCCCAGATCCACTTGCACTTGATTGAGCTTATCGACAATATCGCTGAACGTAAACGCCAGTTGGGGAACCGGGTTACCCGTCAGATACCAGGCAATGGCGATCGCCGGAATCAAATAAGCGATAATTAAAACGCCATATTGGGCGACTTGCGTCCAAGTAATCCCTTTCATCCCACCGAGGACAGCAAAAAAGGCAACAATCGCCATGCCGATGACTACCCCGGTACTCACATCCACTTGTAGAAACCGGCTAAAGACAATCCCCACACCGCGCATCTGTCCGGCGACATAGGTGAGAGAAACGAAAATCGCCGCAATTACAGCAACCAGTCGGGCGATATTGGAATCATAGCGATCGCCCACAAAATCAGGAACCGTATATTTCCCAAACTTGCGTAAATAGGGAGCCAACAGCAACGCTAATAATACATAGCCCCCTGTCCATCCCATCAAATAAATCGAGCCATCATAGCCCAAAAACGAGATTAACCCCGCCATCGAAATAAACGAAGCGGCTGACATCCAATCTGCTGCCGTTGCCGCACCATTGGCGATCGCCGGAACCCCCCGATCCGCCACAAAAAACCCTTGCGTATCCTTAACTCGCGATCTCCAACCAATATAGAGATAAAGCAAAAGCGATAGGGTTACAAACAAAAATGTCCAAACCTCTACACCCATATCTATTCCTCAATGATTCTGATATCTATTTCTCAATGATTCTGATCTTAAAAAATTCCCCTTACCCTGGGGAACAACTCACCGCGTCTCCGTGTCTTCCCATTCCCCCATTCCAACATTACTCGTCTCTCTTATACTTATGATCGATTTTGTCCATCTGTATCGCATAGACAAAGATTAAAACCACAAATACATAAATTACTCCCTGTTGTGCCAACCAAAATCCTAGGGGAAGTGTCCCCAGGGTAATGGAATTCAGGGGAGTCACCAATAAGATACTTAATCCCAGGGAAGTCAGACCCCAAACCATTAATAGATTGCGGATTAGCGTCGTATTTTCTCGCCAATAGGCTTGCCTTTCCTCTTCATTCATGATCTAAAATACCCATTTTAAATGTTTAATTGATATAACAATGCTGTCAACCCGTTACCATTCAAACCCTTTCAGTCGAGGCTTATAAGAGCAACGGAGTGACAGCAATCATCACTACTTATGAGTGGAGGGGTTTAGTTATCAGTAGCAGTTGCCAATTCTGTACTGCCTTGAGTACGCCGTCTAGTGAGGCTATTAAACAACAGTTGTCCGATCGCCTTAATTAAGCTACCTTCAAGTTCATTAAACATTTTCATGTTCATGCCAAAAGCAGCATTAGCTTCTTCGACGATGCGATCGGCTGTTGCTTCATCAATCGGTAAACTATCCATGGTTTGCCGATAGTTATTCTTAAATGCCTTCTCATCTGGAATATCAGCAAACTCATAGAACTGAGTTCCTTGTCCCTCTGGTAAATTCATCGCGGTTTGGGCAATCTTTTTCAGAATTTGCCCACCAGACAAATCCCCCATATACCGAGTGTACAGATGGGAAATCAACAATTCCGGTTCTTCATTGGAGACTTTTCTAATTTGGTCTACATAGGCTTGACCTGCTGGAGACAAGGATACTCCCTCGCGCCAGTTACTGCCATAATAGAAGGCTAAATCCTGTTCAATAGACTCTTTGCGGTTGAGTTCAGGAAAATAGAGTTTCCCCAGAATTGGATGATTCTGGTGACGAGCCATCTCTTCTTCCATGGCAGAATAGACGAAGTAAAGGTTACCTGACAGTTTGCGGTAAGACTCCTTTTCTACCGTTCCTTTTAAGAAACATTTGATAAAACCCACATTTTCCGCCATGGTATGGGCTTTTTTCGTGCCCTCGCGGAGCTTAGTCGCTAAATTGGTACTCATCCTAAAACAGTTCCCGATTTTGAAAATGAAAGACGATCTAAAAAATCCTTTGGGCAAGTCTCCACAAAGGGTTAGGGTTGATTTCTCAGCCTCTATATAGCTACCTTAGAACGATTTGATGAACGTTTACATTAAGTTTCTTAAACTTAAGTCACTTAGGCCGAATGGGCGATCGCCTCTCAGCGCCTGTAGAGGTCTATGCTTCTGCTATTCTAGAGTAGCCCAGTGTTAACGAGGAAGTGCTGCTGTGATGACTGATCCCTACTTATCAGAGGTTTCCCAGAGCCAGTATACCCCCTCAGATCCTCAGTCGGAAGACCCATTAAACCCATCAGCACAGTCTCCTAACTCACAGGAAGACTTAGACCTAGAATTTCTCTATACTCGCGATATTGAATTTCGCCAAGAAACCCTTTACTTTATTGTTGTCGATCGCTTCTGTGATGGCGATCCGCGCAATAATGAAGGGCCAAATCCCGAACTCTACGATCCCACCCATGAAGATTGGGGCAAATATTGGGGTGGAGATTTACAAGGAATAATCAACAAACTCGACTATTTGAAAAACCTGGGAGTAACAGCGATTTGGCTGACTCCTTTATTTGAACAAATTGAGAACTTATTTGTTGAAAGTGCCGCTATACATGGCTATTGGATTCAAGACTTTAAGCGCATCAATCCCCGCTTCATTCGCCCAGAAGATAATCCCTCTTTGAACCAAACTCAAGAAGAGAAAAATACCCTATTCGACCAACTCATTGAAGAAATTCACAAGCGCAACATGAAGTTAATTTTGGATGTTGTTTGTAACCATAGCAATCCCGATATTAGCGGCAAAAAGGGGATTCTCTATGATGACGGGGTGAAAATTGCCGATTTCAACAATGACCCGGATCATTGGTATCATCACTATGGTGAAGTTCAAGACTGGGAAGATGAGTGGCAAATCCAAAATTGTGAGTTAGCGGGATTAGCTACATTTAATGAAAATAATACAGCATACCGCAGTTATATTAAAGCAGCGATTAAACAATGGATTGATCGGGGGGTGGATGCCCTGCGCGTCGATACCGTTAAGCATATGCCTATTTGGTTTTGGCAAGAATTCAATGCCGAAATTCAAACCCATAAACCTGATATTTTTGTGTTTGGAGAATGGATTTATTCCCATCCTCTTGACGATCGTTCTGTAGAGTTTGCCAATAATTCCGGGATGACGATTTTAGACTTTGGTCTATGCACGGCAATTCGGGAAGCATTAGGGTTAGGTTTAGAGGATGGGTTTTACCGGATCAAGGATGTTTTCGATCAAGATTATCGCTATTCTGGGGCAACCGAGTTAATTACCTTTATCGACAATCATGATATGTACCGCTTCCAGAGTTTGAATGACGATCCGGAAGTGTTACATTTAGCGATCGCCCTATTAATGACCAGCCGGGGTATTCCTTGTATTTACTACGGAACAGAACAATATCTCTATAATAATACCCAGGTTGATTTAGACAATCCCTTTGGAAATAATGACCCCTATAATCGTCCCCTCATGAAGCGCTGGGATACCAATACTAAACTCTATTGGACCATTCGTTTATTATCTGGTGTGCGTCGCTTAAATCCAGCCGTTTCCATGGGAGGACAATGGGAAAAATACATTACTCCTGATGTCTATTGCTATGTGCGACGGTATCGAGATTCGATTCTGTTTGTGGCGATGAATCGAGGGGAAAGCGTAACTGTAGAATCCATCGATACGGAATTACCCGATGGTGAGCATACGGATATCATGTCCCTGGAAAAATATAGGGTTGAGTCGAGTATACTGTCCGATTTGACCCTAGAAAAAAATCAAGTGATTATTCTTAGTCATGTGGCGGAAAGAGTCACCGGAAAAACCATTGTTCGCGTCCAACTCAATGGTGTTAATACCCAGCCTGGAGAACGTATTATTGTCACTGGAGATTGTCCAGAATTGGGGAATTGGGATATAGCTAAAGCCTATCCTTTAGAGTACATTAATTCTAATACCTGGTTTGCTGAAATTCCCTTCAATGAAAGTGCAGGAAAATTAATTAATTATAAATATGCACTGTGGCGTGAAGGTCAATCTCCCCTGAGAGAAAATATAGTTTCTCGGCGCTGGGTGGTTGCTAGTGAAGGAACTGTAAAATGGAGAGACCATTGGACATCTGGCCGAGAATCTTAAGGGTGAATAGAACTATTTCTTTCCCTTTCTAAAGGTTTGTTACAGTTAATGGAATAGTAGAGGATGGGTGTAATACCATAATAAGGTCTAACGTAAAGCCCTTCATTAAAGTGCAGAAAGACCAGTCTTCAGCATAAGTAAACGTTAAAATCGAGACTGTATTTCTGGACTCAATCGTTTCTGAACTCCAAAAGAGGTCAACCTGAGCAGCTAGGGGCTTTACCGGATACCCGTTTGATCGGTTAGGGAGGGTAAGCAATAGAAATTTTGCAGGTAAAGGTGTCAAAGAAAATACGTTGACTGACAAAACGGTCAGGAATTGAGGAGAGTAATATCATGGATGCGAATGAACTATTACAACGATATATTCACGGTGAACGGGATTTTCGTGGCTCGGATTTGACCTATGCTAACTTAACCGGTGTGGAGTTACCTAAATCTAACTTGTCAGGTGCAAACTTAAAAGAAGCGTCTCTGGCGAGAGCCTATTTAGAACGGTGTTTTCTGAAAGAGGCGAATCTCAATGGGGCGTTCTTGTATGGTACCAATTTGAGCTATGTGAAACTGCAAGGAGCCGTGTTAATCGAAGCAGACTTAACAAAAGCAGATTTGCGGGGCGCTCATTTGGGGAAAGCGGATTTAACGGGAGCCAAATTGACTGGGGCGATCTTGACTTGGGTGACGTTGTTTCGAGCAAAAATGCCAGGAGTGAATCTATGTGGTTCAAACCTGAATGGGATTAATTTGCGAAGAGCGAATCTAGAGGGTGCTAATCTGAATTGGACGAATTTATCCGGAGCGCGCTTAAGTGGAGCCAATCTTCAAGGAGCGGGTTTAAATGGGGTGAAACTGAGCGGTGCATTCTTGAATGGATTGAAACTGCAAGGGATGAATTTTAGTGGCTTGGAATTGGATTCAGTGAAGTTAAATGGCGCAAAAATGGCAGGCGCTAATTTGGTGGGAACTGACCTCAGTAATGCCCAAATGCGTTTTACTGACTTCGATCAAGCAAATTTGAAACAAGCTGATATGCAGGGAACGATCCTCAAAGGCGGTAAGTTTATTCAGTCCAATCTGATGAAAACCAATTTGTGTGAAGCGGATATGCGTAAAGCCGATTTAACGGAAGCGAATCTGAATTTAGCAGATCTGCGAGGCACGGATCTGAGTGAAGCCGATTTGCGCGGGGCGTATCTATGGGGCGCTAATTTAGATGGGGCTTGTTTGCGTGATGCCGATCTACGAGGTGCTAGTCTGCGGGATGCGGCTTTGGTGGGAGCTGATTTGCAAGGAGCAAATTTAGAAGGCGCGATGATGCCAGATGGCAAAATCCATGCCTAGGAGTATCATGCCATGGAAAATGGTGTAATCTAGAGTCCTGGAAAGATTCAGGTCGCGATCGCGGAGAAGAAAAATCATATGGCGATTGAGGTAGGACGGGAAATCTGTGGTGATTCAGCAATTGCCCTCTCTCGTGAATGGTTAGTTACCAACAGCATTGGGGGCTACGCATCGGGGACGATCGCCTCTGGCCTGACGCGCCGTTATCATGGGTTATTAGTGGCGGCACTGAAACCCCCACTACAGCGAACTCTGCTGTTAACCAAACTCGATGAAACCGTTACTTATGGCCAAAAGTCCTATCCCCTGTTCACTAACCAATGGGTGGGCGGTAAAGTGGACGGAAATGGAGATCGCCATCTCGAAAGCTTCCGTTTAGAAGGGACAACCCCCGTATGGACATTTGCCTGCGGGGATATGCTGCTGGAAAAACGGATCTGGATGCGGCAGCGGGAAAATACCACCTACATTCGCTACGATCTGGTGCGGTGTAGTACCCCTGTGGATTTAGAGATTGATGCGATCGCTAACACTCGGCCCTACAATCTTCTACAAGAGGACTTAGACTTTACCATCCATACCCAACGGATTGAATCTGGCATAAAACTAGAAACGCCAGGAGAGTCTATCCCCTGGTACTTATTCAGCTCTGGAGGTGAATTCACCCTTTCAGGAACCTGGATACAAGGCTACGATCTCCCCATGGAACGCTATCGGGGAGATGGCCATCAAGATAACCATTTTCATGCCTGCACCCTCACCGCATCCCTTAGTCCCGGAGATTCCCTCACCCTAGTTGCCAGTACCGAGCCTCAGGCGAATCTAGACGGCAAAGAGGCGCTACAGCAGCAACACCGCTATGAACAGCAACACCTCGAACGCTGGCAAGCCACACCCTATCTGAACACAGAAAAGGCTCCGGACTGGATTCGACAGTTAATTCTCGCTGCGGATCAATTTATTGTATGTCGTCCCCTGTCCCCTAACTCCCATGGGAAAACGGTGATCGCTGGCTATCCCTGGTTTACAGACTGGGGACGGGATACCATGATTAGTCTACCTGGTTTAACCCTTGCCACAGGACGCACGGAAGTGGCAAAGAGATTATTGGCAACCTTTGCCCAATATGTGGATCGGGGAATGTTGCCCAATGTCTTTCCCGATGGAGGAGAAGACCCCGCTTACAATACCGTCGATGCGACGTTATGGTATTTTGAAGCCGTTCGCCAATATTATCAAGCAACCCGCGATCGCCCCTTTTTAGCTGAACTCTTCCCCGTTTTAGCGGACATTATTGACTGGCATTGTCGCGGAACTCGGTATCAAATCCACCGCGACCCCGATGATGGTCTCCTGTATGCGGGAGAAGCAATGACCCAACTGACTTGGATGGATGCTAAATATGGAGATTGGGTGGTTACTCCCCGGCAAGGAAAACCGGTGGAAGTGAATGCTTTATGGTATAATGCACTGCGTACCATGGTCGCGTTTACTCGTAAATTAGGGAAGGAAGATCGGGAGTACGAAACGCTCGCACAACAAGCAAAAAAGGGATTTGCTCGCTTTTGGAATGCTGAGGCAGGATGCTGCTATGATGTACTTGATACAACTATAGGGAACGATCCGAAATTGCGACCGAATCAGATTTTTGCGGTTTCCTTACCCCAAAGTCCCCTAACTCCAGAACAGCAACGGGGAGTGGTGGAGGCCTGTGGGCGATCTCTGCTAACGTCGTATGGGTTGCGATCGCTCAGTCCAGACGATCCCCAATATATCGGTCATTATGGAGGCAATTTGGCCCATCGAGATGGAGCCTATCATCAAGGTACAGTATGGGGCTGGTTATTAGGGCCATTTGCGATCGCCCACTTCAAAGTCTACAACCAACCGGATCGAGCGCTGAGTTTCCTCACTCCCATGGCGCACCATTTATACACTCACGGCATGGGAAGTATCAGTGAAATCTTTGATGGCGATCCTCCCTTTACCCCCAGAGGCTGTATCGCCCAAGCTTGGAGTGTAGCCGAAACCCTCCGCGCGTGGCAACTGATTGCCCAACACCAGAAAGTATAGCGATAGCGCTTCGCACTGGGGAATCGTCGGTATTGATAGACAGTAAGTGCGAGACTCAATCGAGATAAAAGTCTTGTTCTGTATAGTTTTGAGGCAGATACAGCGCTGACTTTCTATTATTGTGATCTTGCATCGAGAAGAACTTCAATAATAGAATTCTTATTAAATTTCTCGGCTTTCATTAGAGCCGTTTCATTAGAATAATCTCTAAGAGTTGGATCTGCACCAGCTTCTAACAATAGATGAAGGATTTCTAAGTATCCATGTTTGGCCGCATACATTAAAGGAGTTCCACCTGTATCCTCTTCAGCTAAATTAGGGTCTGCACCGGCATGTAGGAGAATTTTTACTACTTCAACAAGACCTTCTTGAACTGTTGAAATTAAAGCTGTAAAACCATTCTTGCTCCATACTCCTTTCTCCCGATAAGCATCTACGCTAACTTGTTTATCGATCAAGGCTTCAAGAACTTTTAATTCCCCATCTATTGCAGATATAGACACAGAAACCTCTTTTAAGTCTTGATTAGTCAAGTCAAATAAATATTCAAAAATATCCCAACATTTTGCCTGAGCTGCATAAAATAATGGACAAATACCCATTACATCAATTTGATTAGCATCAGCTCCTACTTCGACTAAAAACTTCACTAAATTAAAGTTTCCATGCATTGATGCCTCCATAAGGAGTGTTGTGCCATTTTCATCTTGTATATGAATAAGACTATTGTTGAAAGAGACAATCCTCTGTATTTCTTGGCTACTTCCATCTCTAGCTAGATCGAGAATTTCATACAGAGAGTATTCATTTTGATCACTTTTCTTATTCATTTATCTATTTTGTTTCAAGGTCTTATTCCAAATGTGTGCAACTGCAACATAAACATTGTCATCATTAGTTTTCTGCTTAATTTTTTTATCTTCAGCCTGAGCTGGTCTATGCAAGGTAACAAATAGAACAATGGGCTAATATTAATCCATTTCTGTATTTAGCATAATTTGTAATTGCTGACCATTGGTGTGTCCTACGGCTAATTAGATTCAGGTTTTCAGATCGCTAAATCTACATCCCATACCTTTATTGTTCCATCCCAACTGCCACTCATCAAATATTGTCCATCCAGACTAAAAGCAATAGAAGTTACATAGTCTGTGTGACCATGCAGTTCATATATTTTCTCCTCTGTATCCAAATTCCATATTTTTATGGTTTTATCCCAACTAGCACTAGCAAAGGCTTTCTCGTTAGGGCTAAAAGCAATGCTGGTAATATAATCTGAATGCCCTTTGAAAGTGTATATCTCCTCTCCTGACTCCACATCCCATACTTTAATCATTGCATCCTTACCACCACTAACTAAAAATTCTCCGTCAGGACTGATATCAGCACATAAACCTTCCTCTTTATGTCCTTCTAGTATATGTAATAATTGCCCTTTGTTTAAATTCCATATTGTTAGAGTACGACCGGCATCGCTGGCAATCAAAAGTGAAATACCTGACATATCAAAAACTTTTAATATACGTATTGTGAATGAATCTGAATCCTCAAGAGTGCCCATTAGCTGACCTGTCTCAACACTCCAGTAAGTGATTTTAGAATCATTACTATCGATAATCAAGTTTCGGCCATTTGGAGTGAGAAGAAAAGACCGAACATAGCCTGAGTAGGCAATGCATAAAGATTCTACTTGTTGTCCGGTTTGAAGATTCCAGAATCTCATTGTTCTTTTATTCATTGTTGGATGATATCCAAGAACGATAATTCTCTGACTATCTGGAGTGATAGCCAAAGAACGAATACTTTCTATATGTCCTCTAAAAAGACAAACTTCTTGTCCTATTCTCCAATCAAAAACTTTAATCCTTGCATCATGATAGCTACAAACTAAAAGTTTGCCGTCTGGGGTTAGTGAAAGAGTTTCAACTATGTCTCCAAGTTTTAATGCTCGGTCACCTAGTGTTGTAACGCAAAGATTATTTTTGCTCATTTATTTCTCAGAAAAATATAAAACACTTGTGATAGGGAGACTCAGACGTGCCCCAAAGCTATTATAGAACAAGGCTTTGATCGACTCTGAGCCAGTCAGGGAAAGGGTTTCAGACATTTTTTATCCTTCGACCTAATTTCCTTGTCCTGACTAAATTACAAGTCATTTTAGCCGAAGTATTTGTTCAAGTCCGGCTAACCTAACTTAACGAGTTCACTGCTTAACCTCTGAATTCCCCAAATTTAAGGGACATTTGCCAAGCTGGTAAATGATGAGTTCTCGGATTGATGATGATGAGTATAAGCTTGGTTCGGACGATTTCGGCGATCGCGATCAGCAGTGTGTTGGCACTTGAATTACCGGCGATCGCGATCAGCAGTGTGTTGACACTTGAATTACCGGCGATCGCACAAACTTCAGAGTCTGGCTCTGTGGAAGTTCAAACCGATCCAGTCAGTGAAGCCGATACCCTAGAAAACTGGGGTAAAAGAGACTATGCACAGGGACGTTTTTTTTCTGCACAGCAGTTTTATCAGAGGGTAGTGAAATTACGACAACGAATTGGCGATCGAAGAAAATTAGCGAAGACTTTGATTAATTTAGCCAGTGTTGAAATCAATTTAGAAGATTATGACACTGCCCTAGAGTTGCTGAATCAGGCTCGATCGATTTCTCGATCGCGAGGAGATAGCGCCACAGAAATTCAAGCCTTAACTGGTTTAAGCTTACTGTATGAAAAGCAAAACTTACCGAATCGTGCTTTAGCTACTGCCCAACAAGCTTTAGCCTTAAATCAACGTTTAGATCGAAAAGAAGAACAGGGACATTTATATAATCATCTTGGACATCTTCATACCACCCTTCATCAGGATGCTAAAGCCAGTCAAGCTTATCATAGAGCCATATCTATTTTTCGCGAACTAGGAGATAAAGTCGGAGTAGCGAATAGCCTCAATGGATTAGGGTTTGTCGATCTTGAACAAAATCAGTTTGAACCTGCCCTTTCCCATTTTTATCAAGCACTTTTGATCTGGAAAAAATTAGAAAAAACAGAAAATTATGCCGCTACACTCCATAATATTGGTCGTCTATTCGAGTCCCAGCAACAAGCAGAGTTAGCTATTCTATTTTACAAGCAGTCGATGAATGAGCTTCAGTTGATTCATAGCCAAATTACTGATTTTTCCCTAGAACAACAAAAGGCATTTCTGGCAACGGTTTCTCAGCGCTATCGCCATTTAGCGAATCTACTCTTTCAAAATAACCGCCCAGAAGAAGCCCATCAAGTTCTGGACTTGCTGAAATTGCAAGAACTGGATGAATATTTACACAGTGTTAAAGGGGATCATCAATTGCCAACCTTAAGTTTACATCCCGTGGAAGAGGATATTTTCAACGATTTCCTTGAAGCCGAGACTCAGGGTGTAGATTGGATTGAAGACTTAGAAGAATTAAGGGCGATTCCAGAAGGCGATCGCACGGTGGAGGAAACTGAAAAATTAAACCAAATTAACTTATTGTATCAGAGTCTACATCAGAATTTCAAGCCGTTTCTAGAATCATCTCGTATCAACCCAATTAGGCAGAGAATGGCTGATTACAACTCGGCAAATCCAGAGTGGAATTCTCATATTCAAGGATTGAAGAGTCTACTCCAACAGTTTGAACATCAGACAGCGTTTGTCTATCCATTCATGTGGGAAGATCGGCTAGAAATAATCGTGGTTTTTGCCGATCGCCCACCAATCAGACGTACGGTACCCGTGAGTCAGTCGGAACTTGAACAAAAAATTACTGAATTTAGAACAACGATTACGCGCAAATACCCCTTACCCCGGGTACAATTACTCGGTCAACAGCTTTATGAATGGTTAGTGCAACCCATTAAAGAGGATTTAAATCAAGCTGGAATTGAGGCCTTAGTGTACGCACCAGATGGTCAATTGCGCCACTTGCCCTTCAGTGCTTTATATGATGGTCAGAATTGGTTAATTCAACAGTTTGAGATTAATTATATTACAGCCACCAGCTTACAAAACTTTGCCCCCCAAACCCATCGAGAACGAAAAATTTTAGCCGGAGCGTTTACCCAAGGCAATTATCACGTCCAAGTCGGCGATCGCCAATTTGACTTTTCTGGATTACCCTTTGCCCAGAAGGAAGTACAAAATTTGATCCAGCGCTTCCCCGATCATACTACCCTGTGGAATCAAGACTTTAATCGGGATGCCACCGTGCCAGAACTCCCGCAACATCAGATCGTGCATCTAGCCACCCATGCAGCATTCGTTCAAGGAGAGCCAGAAGAATCATTTATTTTATTAGGAAATGGCGATCGCATTACCCTACGAGATATTGAGCATTGGAACCTTTCCGACGTGGACTTAATTGTCCTCAGTGCTTGTCAGACAGGGATTAGTGAAATTCTGGGGAATGGCGAAGAAATCCTCGGTTTAGGCTATCAGATGCAAAAAGCAGGTGCAAAAGCGGCGATCGCCACCCTATGGCACGTTGACGATCGAGGAACCCAAGTTTTAATGGATCAATTCTATGAATATCTCGATACCGATCCCGATATCACCCTAGCCCAAGCCATTCGCCAAGCCCAATTGAGCTTCATTAACGCTCAACTTCCCCAAACAGATAACCTCGATCCCACCTCTTTTCAACATCCCTACTATTGGGCCCCATTTATTTTAATTGGCAATGGTCTCGATTAAGGGCGATCATCTTATACTACAATTGGAGTCACCCACCCACAACTCAATTTATTTTGAATTTTGAATTGAACCATGTCACCAGTGCTTGCGGGTCGCTACCAGATAGAACGGGAACTCGGTAAAGGAGGATTTGGCCTCACCTACCTGGCACAAGACTTGCACCTTCCAGGATATCCCCTCTGTGTTGTCAAGCAACTGAAGCCCCAGTTCAAGAGTCCAAAACAACTAAAGACAGCCCAGCGCTTATTTGAGACAGAAGCAAAGGCTCTGCAAAAATTAGGAAAATATCCTCAAATTCCCCAACTTCTGGCCTATTTTACGGAAGAAGGAGAATTTTATCTGGTTCAGGAATATATCCAAGGTCATGAGTTAAGCCAGGAAATACACCCGGGACAACCTTGGTCAGAGGAGCAAGTGATTCAGTTATTACAAGATATCCTCACTCCCTTAAAGTTTTTGCACGATCATCAAGTCATTCATCGGGATATTAAACCCAATAACTTGATGCGGCGTAAGCCCGATCAAACCCTGGTACTGATTGATTTTGGCGCAGTCAAGCAACACCTGTCTGAGTTAACTCAATTGGGAGAGAAAAATCAACGGACAGTTCGTGTTGGTACACCTGGATATATGCCCAGTGAACAAGCGGTAGGACAGCCTAAATTTTGTAGCGATATCTATGCTGTGGGCATGATCGCCATTGAAGCACTCACGGGAAAACCAGCCCTCAGTCTACCAGCAGACCCAGAAACTCTAGAAATCATCTGGCAACCCTTTGCTACTCATTCCAGTCCAAGATTGCGGGAAGTCCTACAGAATATGATCCGGTATCACTTCAATAATCGCTATGTTTCAGCTCAGGAAGCTTTAGAAGAAGTTAACAGACTCCAGACTTCAACAGTACCGACTCCAGCTATGGATATGGTGCAACTCAAACCAGAGTCAACCCAAGTCATTGACAAAGCTCATCTCAAAACAGTTCAACTCGAATCTTTAAAGTCTACTCTCCTATCTGTACCCCAACCTTACCAAGGGTCACTCTCTAAATTTAGCTTTGAGGTCGTGACAGTTAATGCTTGGGGCAAAATCATTCAGCAGGAAAATCGAGAAGCGCAGTATTTCCAGGAGGACTTGGGAGAAGGAATAGTTTTAGATATGGTGGCTATTCCTGGGGGAGAGTTCCTCATGGGTTCACTAGAGGGAGAAGGATCGGATGATGAAAAACCCCAGCATTTAGTAACTGTGCCCCCCTTTTATATGGGGAAGTTTTTGATCACGCAGGCTCAATGGCACAGGGTAGCTTCATTTCCCCAGGTGAATATTTCCCTAGAGTCTAATCCGTCTTATTTTAAGGGAGAGAATTTGCCTGTAGAACAAGTTTCATGGTACGACTGCCAAGAATTCTGCGCCCGGCTATCTCGATATACGGGAAACACCTATCGTTTGCCTTCTGAAGCAGAATGGGAATATGCTTGTCGGGCAGGAACAACAACGCCCTTTCATTTTGGCGAAACCCTGACGACTGACCTGGCTAATTATGATGGCAACTATAGTGATATAGATGACCCGGAAGGTGAAAATCGTGCGAAGACCACCCCAGTCGGCAGTTTTCCGCCCAATGGATTTGGCTTATATGATATGCATGGAAACCTGTGGGAGTGGTGTGCCGACCATTGGCATGATCGTTACGATCGCGCTCCTGCCGATGGTAGTATATGGCTCGATAGCAATGAATGGACCAGAAGGGTAATACGAGGGGGGTCTTGGTTTCTCACCTATTCAATATTCCGTCGTAGTGCCGATCGCAACCACCGCAATGCTGGCGATCGATATTGCACCTTTGGCCTGCGGATTGTCCATCCTGTCGTCCCTGACTTAAATCAATAAATATGCTTAGTTAAGAGCAGAATTTATTGCTTTTTTCCGTAGATTTACTCTCATAGCAAGAGACGAGAGAGTTCAGACATTTTCGTTCTCTATTGGCTGTTGCCTATTGCCTATTCCCCAGCACGAAGCGCTATAGCGTCGGCAACGTAAACCAGAAATTGGTGCCTTCATTCACAACACTATCTACTCCGATTTCGCCGCCATGGGCGTGAATGATTTGGGAACATAAATATAATCCTAAGCCTAATCCGGTTTTGCGTGTTTCCCGATCGCCCCTTGTATAGGGTTGAAACAGCGTTTCACACTGTTTTTTGCTCATTCCTGTACCATTATCTCCCACGGTACACCGCACCCAATCCCCTTCTACTCTAGCGCTGAGAGTCAGGCTTAAACCAGGGGGATTATGCTTGAGGGCATTGGCGAACAGGTTTTCAAATACCCGCCACAGTTGCTGGCGATCGCCGTTAATTAGGGGTAAAGTAGACGTTATCCGATCTTCTAAAGTCGCCTGATTTTGACTCAATATCGGTTCCCAATCTGCTGCCAACTGAGCAGTTAATGTAGATAATGATAAGGATTCACAATTGAGAGACACCCCCCAAATCTCACTGTGTTGGGTTTCAATCAAAGAATTAATTAAATTTAACTGGCGATCGCAACTATCTGCCATCCGCTCTACCATCGATCGGGTTAAAGCAAACGAATCCCGCTTCAACAAATTTTTAAACACCATCAACATCCCGGTTACCGGATTCCGCAAATCATGGGAAACCGCATGTAACAAAACTTTTAATCCGGCTTCCGCCTTTTGCCGTTCCACAATTTCCGCTTGCAACTGAGTATTTTGAGTCTCTAACTGCTGTTGTAATTGATGAATCTGCAAATGAGTCGCTACCCTCGCCAACACTTCCGGCGCTTGAAAGGGTTTTGTAATATAATCTACTCCCCCCACATTAAATGCTCGCACCTTATCCACCGTCTCATCTAAAGCACTAATAAAAATTACTGGAATATCTTGAGTCCGAGTATCAGCCTTCAAAATGTGACATACTTGATACCCATCCATTTCCGGCATCCGAATATCCAACAAAATTAAATCCGGTTTTAGCACCTCAATGGCTTTGAGCGCCCCTTTAGCATCGATCGCCTTACGCACCTTATAACCTTTTTCCGTTAACATCGACGATAACAAACGCAAATTGTTGGGCGTATCGTCTACAATTAACACATCGGCTAGAACTTTACTGTTCATCCGTTAATTCCAACAAAGTATTGAAATGGAAATGATGCACCAAATCAGACAGGGTGTTAATTAAACCCTGGTAATGGGGAGGGATTTGGGCAATGAGTTGGATAATCCTCTCATCATCGCCACTTAAAGCCGATTGATGTACGGCCTCAATCCACTCCGATGGCATTATTTTAAGCTGATTGGGCGTAAGGGTAAATGGCTCAGGGCTATCAGTTGGGGGTAAGGCTTCCTCATAGATGTACTCTAGACCCAAATGTTTGGCTAGCGTATTCCAGATCGTTTCTTCCTGAAAAGGTTTAGCAATAAAGTCATCACATCCAGCAGCAAAGACTAGCTCTCGTTTTTGGGAAAAGGCACTGGCAGTCAGGGCAATAATGATGCTTTTTTGGGTTGGGGAGGCTTGACTTTCTAGTTCCCGAATCCGTCGAGTGGTTTCGTATCCATCCATACCTGACATGCGGATATCCATCCAGATCAGATCGGGATGATACTGCTGCCAATGGGCGATCGCCTCTTCTCCCGTTTCGGCTTCAAGGATCTCCAATGCCAAAGGGTGTAATAAGCGTACCAATAACAGACGATTTTCGGGGATATCATCGACAATTAGCATCCGATATCGAGGTTGTCCAGGTGCTAAACCTATTACTCGATTGCGTACAATAACGGGATCGACTCCTTCCGCACTAGCAAGGGTAGCTTGAATTTCAAATCGAAAACAACTGCCTTCCCCCAGGATACTTTGAACTTCAATGTTACCCCCCATGAGTTGGACAAATTTTTGACTAATGGAAAGCCCTAATCCGGTTCCTTGATGCGATCGTCTTCCCGACTCAGTTTGTACAAAAGGATTAAATAATTGCTCCAATTCATCTTCTGCAATCCCAATTCCCGTATCTTGAACGGCAAACTGCAAACGAATTAAAGGATCTTCTCGTACCTGAGATATGAGTAATTCGACTGTCCCTTGCTCTGTAAACTTAATTGCATTTCCCAAGAGATTAATCAACACTTGGCGTAATTTTTGTTCATCAGTTTGAATATATTGTACTAAATCCGGGGGGCGATCGAAGGTCAACGTTAACCTTTTAGAAGTTGCCCGGATATGTAACATTCCTTCTAAAGTTTGTAATAATTGCTCTAAGTCGAAAGCGGTTGGCACAAATGTCATCCGACCTGCTTCTATTTTAGACATTTCCAGAATGTCATTAATCAGGTCAAGTAAATGTTCTCCACTGCGGTTAATGATATTAATTTCTGAAGCTCCAGCCGCAAATTTAGGGTTATTGGCCATTAATTGACTAAAGCCCAAAATAGCATTCAAAGGTGTGCGTAATTCATGGCTCATATTGGCTAAAAATTCACTCTTGGCGCGGTTAGCCATTTCCGCAGCTTCTTTGGCTTGTTGAAGGGCAGTTTCTGCTTGTTTGCGATCGCTAATATCTTCAGAAATACAGAGTAAATGAGTGGCTTCTCCGTGGCGGTTATAGAGGGGCAATTTGAGGGTTCTGAGTAGAATTTTGCCCCGCGTGAGGGATTGAAAAGGATGCTCGGCGATCTCTAGAAGTTTCCCTTGTTGCACGGCTTGCAAGTCATAGGCACTGTATTGGGTTGCTTGTTCTAGGGGATAGATTTCGGCATCGGTTTTGCCAATCACGCGATCGCTCCCTAAACCAAAAATCGCTTCGCTGGCTTGATTCCAAATTAGATGTTGGAAATTGTGGGTAATATCCTTAGTATAAATGGCTAGGGGAATATGATCAATGATGCTGTCGAGGAATTGTTGCGATCGCCGTAAGTCTTCCTCGAGCTGTTTGCGATCGGTAATATCAGTGGTCACCGAAAGTAAACAGGGTTTGTCATTCACCGTAATCACATCCGATGAGAGTAGAGCCACCCGATATTCTCCAGCCTTTGTGCGATAAGTAAATTCATAGTTTTTCACCTGCTTCTTGTGCTGAATCAGGTGAAACAAGTGCATCCTCTCTTCCACATGAACCCAAAGGTTTAGCTCTAACGCGGTACGACCAATCACTTCGTCATTGCTGTAGCCAGTTAAACTGAGGAAGCTATCACTGACTTCCAGATGTTTGCCACTGCTTAAACAAGTGATGGTAATGGGGTGGGGAGTACGACGAAAGGCTTTGGAGAATTTTTCTTCCGATTCTCGTAAAGCAATTTCCATCGTTTGCCGCTCGCGGATTTCTTGTTCGAGTTCTTCCGTTCTGGCTTGGATTTTAGCTTCTAAAGACCGAGAATAGGATTGCAGTTGACGATGGGAGCGCTTGAGCTGATAGCGCATTCGCTCAAAGGCTAGAGCCAGAGTTCCTAGGGCATCGGTGCGATTGTACCAAGGATCGGCTGTGCGATACCAGTCCCCTTCGGAAAGGGCGATCGCCACTTGCGAGAGTTGCTTAATCGGTCGGATAATGTGACGAGTGATAAGCCAACCGAGTACAGTGGCAGCGATCAACGCCAGTAAACCGACGATCGCGGTAACATGGCCTCCTTGGTGAATATCCTCCAGAAAGGGATCTTGGGGGACAAAAATCGCCATGAGCCAATTTAAGTCTTGATGATCGCTTAGGGCACTCAAGTGCAGAGTGTAGGGAGTATCAAGAAGGCTAACCTGGAGGTCAATGGCTTCTTGTATTTGAGGGTGCTGGACTAAATAGGTTTGGAGATAGTCCGTCGCACTATTGATCAGAGGATAGGTTGACTCCAAAGGGGTGACTACAGGCGCAATACTTCCATCTGTATTGCTAAAGATTAGAATCTGCGCATCTAGTCGCTTATTCAAGGTTTGTAGAAACTGCTGAAGTTTAGAAAGCCAGATGGAAGTAGATAGGACACCCAGTTGGGTTTGATTCCTGCCATAGATCGGTAAGACGGCATCTAGACTCATCTGTCCCGTATTTGAGAGATAGGGCGTTGTCCAAGATTGGCGAGAATTGTTGTTGATAATGGCGTTGCGAGTGGCTTCTTGATACCAAAACGATTTACGAGGATCGCGGTTGGGAAGCGATCGCAACAGCGCTCCCCGTTTTCCTCGATCGAGGGAATAAATATGGAATTGACCATCGGTTGTAGAGGACGCGATCGCCAGTTCTAGGCTCCAATTATCCTTCTGAGAATGACGCACACTCACCCATTCGCCTTGGGAATTGGCAAATTGAATTTCACGGATCTGGGGAAATAACTGGAGTTGTTCGTAAAATTTTTGGCTTAACTGCTCAAGGTTGTTTGGGTCTGTTTCTCCCCAAGCAATGGCATTAGCATTAACGTGATTAATCTGATGCGCAATGGAAAGAGTATTAACGAGACGATCGTCGAGATGAGCCGTGATTTCTGCTTGTAAGCGACTGGTGACATTTTCAACGGCTGCTTTGCCATGGTACCAAGAGAAATATCCAGTTAAGCCCACTGCGATCGCAATTTGCAGGAGAAAAGGCACAATTAAGGCCACTCCTAAGGGTACAGTTTGGAACAGTCGATGAAACCGTTGCTTAACACGAAGCATGGCATTGATGGCAATATTCTCTGGAATCTGGGCGTGGGTAGGTCATCTGAAAATACTAGAATAGCCGATCCACCCTTTTCCATGGCTCAAGAGGGCGAAGTCGAATATTGACTTAGCACTTCTTTGGAGCGCCTTACCATGTGTTCTGGTCCTTCAATCATCAGCAGATATCGCCCCTGTTGCAGGTGATGGCGATAGATACTAGAAGTATTTCCTTCACCAAAAAAGCCAATCAGTGCGCCCACAAGACTACCCGATAGACCACTCATGAGTCCGGCTGATAAAATGACTAGAGCGATATGGAGGTGAGCAAAATTGGAAATCTCCAGCTTTAAGACCCATAGGAGGATAGCCGCGATCGCGCTCCCAGCCAAGGCGGATAATAGGGCCAGTCGATAGGCCTTAGCAAAGATAATCTTCATGGGTTTATACAATCCTACCCATTCGGGAGGATTAAATTCTCGCCCCACAATGGCTAAGTATTCGGGGGATATCCCTTCGCTATAGAGTAATCGATAGGCAGCAAATGCTGAATCGACATCAGGAAGCACAGCGATCGCCAAGTGGGGACGGCGTTTGAATTTAAGTTTACGACCAGATAAATTAGGGGACATTATGCAACATGCCTAAGAGAGAGCCGCTCTACTCTATTTTAGATTAACCGAGATTATGCAACCTGCCCACAGTATAAGAATCTGTCTTAACAAAGAGTAAACAGTGGGGAGTCGGGAAGATCGGGGGACGCACAGACACGGAGACACGGCGATAGCTTACTCCTCTAACTGAGAGTATCTGGATTGATACCCAGTTGCGCTAGGCTCTCTCTTAGCTGTTGAATAGTGCGATCTTTTTCTTCAACCACTGCTTTTGCGCGATCGGCGCAATCTTGTTGACTCTCCTTACTTGTTCCTCTTGCCAGAGAACATAGGATAAGCGTAAACCTTATCTGTTTACTTTGCAGTTGCTCTTGATTTTATCGTACTCTACAAGCCCTTGTTTGTTTGCATCCATGTCTGCTTGCGGTAATCCACAGGAAAGACTATAGTCATAGTATGGATCACCACACAACCGCTTATGATTTTCACCTTTTTAGATGAGCAATTAGCCAATATTGAGCTTTCGGAGCAAGTCCGCCAAAGAGCTATGGAGAAAGCCAAAGAAGGTTATGTAATGGCGCTGTTGGAAGTTGGAGAAATCAGTAGCGGACGGGCTGCAAAAATCCTAGGCATTTCCCGCTTAGAGATGATCGATCGAATGCATAAATGGGGAATTTCTGTCTTTGATGATTCACAAGATTTACAGGAATTCCGTCAGGAAGTGGAGCAAGCTGAGTTAAGATTAAATCAATCAATTTAATCCATAATTATTGTTTCAGATACTACTTCTATTAGTGAATTAGCTAAGGTCAATTATTTGTATTTATTACCTGAACTCTTTGGGAAACTGATGATTCCCCAGGGCGTTTTTAATGAGTTGCTTGTGGGAGATCATCCAGCAGCGCAACAAGTACAGGATTTGTCATGGCTACAAGTGGTCACCGTCAATAATCAGCGGCTTGTAGAGGAGTTACAGGAGTCTTTTCATTTAGACTTAGGAGAGTCAGAAGCGATCGCCTTAGCTGAAGAAACTAAAGCCGATCAATTACTGATTGATGAACGGGCAGCTAGACGAGTGGCACTAGAAAGAAAGTTACCCTTAATTGGAACCATGGGTGTTTTAGTATTGGCAAAGCGCCAGAGCCTGATTCCTAATGTTAAGGATGTTCTAGAGCAGATGCAAAATCGGGGTACAAGGATTTCAAATCATCTCTATGAACAAGTTTTAACTTTGGCCCAAGAAATATAGGTTCGGGGAACGGGCTATACTAGAAATCTTGGTTAGTTAGACAATTCATTGTGCAACCGGTTGATTTTACGACTTTAATGGCTATTTGTGCCGATTTGCGCGATCGCTCTTTACCGGCTCGCTTAGAGCAGGTTTTTCAACGCGATCGCTTCAGGCTATCCCTTGCCCTGCGGACGCTTCAGGGGCGGGGATGGTTAACGCTGTGTTGGCATCCACAGGCAGCCCATATCGCCATGAGCAGCCCTCCCCCAAAAGCACCGGATACGTTTACATTTAGCGATCAGTTGCGCCATCAGCTTAATGGGTTAGCTCTGGTTTCCATTGCCGAAATTGCCCCTTGGGAGCGGGCAATTGATTTGCAGTTTGCCCAAAGACCAGGCGATCCGATTCGCTGGCACTTAATTGTGGAGGTGATGGGGAAGTATAGTAATGTGATTTTGGTCAATCAGGAAAATATAATTGTTACCGCTGCCCATCAGGTGAGCGAACAACAGTCGAGTGTACGCCCCATTTTGACGGGACAACCCTATGTGAATCCTCCAGCTCTAAAGAATCGGATACCTAGTCTAGAAGAGTCATTCAGTGATTTTCGGGGGCGGGTGGGATTGATTCCGGGGCCGCTCAAGCGGCAATTACTGCAAAGTTATCGGGGGTTGAGTCCCCGGTTGATTGAATCTTGGCTATCCGGGACGGCGATCGCTCTCCATCAACCCACAGATACTTTAAGTGATGCTGATTGGTCTCTGCTGTATGATCGCTGGCAGCATTGGTTACACAGCTTGCAGCAGGGAACGTTTACACCGGGATGGACAAAAAAAGGGTATACGGTGATGCCTTGGGATCGGGTGGAGGTAGTCGAATCCGTACAGAATTTGATTAGTGGGTATTATAACGAGCATCTTGATCGCCAAGAATTTAGTCAATTACATTATCAATTGCAGCAAAAGGTGCGATCGCATTTAGGCAAGCTCCATCAAAAGGCGCTCCTATTCCGAGAACGGTTAAATCAATCCCAAGATGCCGATCGCTACCGGTATTTAGCCGACTTATTGATGGCTCATTTACACCAGTGGCAACCGGGGATGCAGGCGATCGAATTAGCCGATTTTGAAACCGGAAAACCGGTTAAAATTCCCCTCAATCTCGAAAAAAATGGCGTACAAAATGCCCAAGCGCTCTACAAAAAACACCAAAAACTTAAGCGCTCTCAACTTGCCGTCCAACCCCTTTTAGAAGCAGTTGAAACCGAACAACGCTATCTCGAACAAGTAGAAACTACCCTACTGCAACTTGCGGAGTATGGCACGGCTGAGGATTTATCGACTCTAGAGGAAGTGCGCGAAGAATTAATTGAACAGAAGTATTTAGACTCTCCAGCATCCGACTATCAACGCAACTCCAACCGCTCCCAACCCCATCGTTACCAAACCCCTAGCGGGTTTGAAGTTCTCGTCGGTCGCAATAATCGCCAAAACGATCGCTTAACCTTTAGACTAGCTGGAGCATACGATCTATGGTTTCATACCCAAGAGATTCCTGGCAGTCATGTGTTGATGAGAGTCGATCCAGGACAGGTTCCGGATACCGAAGACCTCCAGTTTGTGGCTAATCTAGCCGCCCATTATAGCCAAGGACGGCAAAGTAAGCAGGTTCCAGTGGTTTACACAGAACCGAAATCGGTGTATAAACCGAAAGGCGCTCAACCTGGAATGGTTGTCTATAAGCATGAGCGTATTCTTTGGGGGTGTCCCCAAGAAGCAGCGCTCGAATCATAACCCCAACCTCTGATTATAAATAGTTATCGAAAGAGAAACCGTTAAGTATGAACTTTTATTAAAAAAAATCGGATTCTCTGTTACGATTGGTAAAGAGAGACAAAAGAGACCGATCCTCCTCGTGTTGTGGGAACGCGCAGTCAGGATTTTCGGAAACGACAATTGATATTGATGATATCGATTCAATGCCAGCTAGATTTTAGCTGGTTTTTTTGTCGTAAGGCCCTTAAGCCGAACTTCGGTCAATTGAAGGAGAAAATCCCCTCAAAGGAGCGATCGTTTTACGAAATAATATCTCAGAATTTTTCCTCGTAAATCTAAGGAAGCCAGTCTTGATCGAGTAATTGTTCAAGATTGTAAGGACAGTCTTCAGGGAAATTGACTGCCATTCCTGTATTTCCCTGACATATTTTAATTTTTTTTGATAAACTTTTGACTGGTTTTCTTCCAAATGATTTCGTAGATTTTGGGTTGAATATTCGTGAAGTTGGGTTCTAAAACTCATAATTTCAGCTTGCCAATGATTGGCATTATAATCATATTTTTCTTGCCAATATTGGAGAAGAAGTAAATGTCTGACAATTTGTTCAAGAAAACTCTCAACAGTTAATCTGTCTCCGCGACCCACGGATTCTAATTCCTCAATCAGATGATCTAAATCGAGACGATCGAGTTTTTTGTTTTTTAAGAGTTTCAAGGTTTGAGAGAACCATTCCTCATTATCGATCTCATAAAGATCACTCAATTGATCGATCTTAGTCATTTCTTTAATTCTAATTACGAACAGCGAGACGCTGTATTAATTATTTTTCAGGTATTCAAAAACCGATTTATCGCCAATGTCTGGGGGAATGGGTTGGATTAGTTTTCGCCCGGCAAAAATCAGAAATAGGAAGCTCCAGGCCGCTAACATAATTTGTTGAGCTTGCAGGGGAAGAGTACCAAAGAGAACACCCAGGAGGAGAATGGGCACTAGGGGGGTGAGTAGTTTAGTTTCTAGACGATGGAAACAGAATCCTTCTTTGAAGTAAATGCCGGTGAGGGCAGCAAAAGTAAATCCAATACCGAATAAGGTCAGGGGTTGAGTATATACCGTAAGGGCAAGGGGTTGGGAACTGCTGAAGGTGAGGATTAAGCCAGAAATTGTGCCAACGATCAGAAATAATTGTAAGAGACGATGGAGAAAGGCCATATAAATATGGATGGTGAGCAGGCTAACCCCTAATGCGAGACAGAAGAGGAAATAGAGGGGAGTGAGCCAGAAGAGAGTTTCTGGGTTATGATTCGGCCAGAGAGTGAGGGTAGTGGCGATCGCCATACACACAGCCGAAACGGTTAACCCAGCACGATAAATAACCACCTCTTGGCGGTCTTCTTCAGTAATGGTAAAGCTACCAAATTGACCTTGATAAATCGGTTGTTCTACATTAGTTGTCATCAGAATATTCCTTACAAGTGTTCATCACTACAACGCATCAATCGTTACTAATCCACCTTCTATGAACTGGCGATCCAGTTCATAGTCACCGAGTAAAGCCGTTTCAACTAAAGGTCGTCGCCCTGTCGCCAACACACGAACTTCTCGCTCTTCCCCATCCCAAAGAATCATTGCTTTGTGAACGGGAAGCATTACCTGGCTGTTATCTGCTAAATTTACCTGCATATCATACTTAAAAGGAAGATTTAATAATGCGACTGCTTCTAGTGGTAAACAAAGCTCATCTGTAAATCCTGTGTCTACTACAAATTGAATCGGAAAGTCAGCACGATTGGGAATCCGAAATGAGATCGTAATAATTGCGTGTCCGTCAGCTACGATACCTGAAATCACTTGACTATACGTTCCATAATACCGCCACCAAAAGCCGCCGCAACGTTATACCCAATTTTGATCCCAAAGAGTCTGGCATTAGGATGTTTATCAGTCAAGTCGTCAGCAGCACGTAAGCCGTTGTCATCAACTCTGTAATCACCGGTCTCGATGTCAATGATGACCATCTTACCGATATTTTCTTCAATTTCTACTTGTGGCCGGATTTTCCTTTCATACCATTGATGGGCACGTTGAGCGACTTCTTCACGACTTAAAAGGATTGCTTGCATAGGCTAACTCCCGATTGCTTCACCATTGATTGATAGGATTTATTGATCATACCGTGAAATTCATAGACGGCGATCGCGATATCCTCCCCACTCCCCATTCCCCCATTGCTATGCTCATAATAGACACAAGATTGACATACTCCCCGACCTGAAGGTAAGGGGATTCTCCGCTCAAACAGCAATAGCAGTCTAGGACTGTCTGACATCGCCTAACGAATCAGTTGATGCCCCAACTGATTTAATCATTAAAGCCGCATTTAAGTCTCTATCATGCTTAGTTGAACATGAAGGACAAGACCATTGACGCTCTTTTAAGTTCAGTTCATTGAGTACATGTCCACATTCCGAGCAAGTTTTAGAACTGGGAAACCATCGATCAATATAAACTACACGCTTAGATTTTTGGGCAGCTACCCATTCAAGAATGGAAAGAAATTCAGCCAGTGCTAAATCACCGATCTTTCTACCCCAAAGTCGTTGCATCCCTTTCAGGTTTAAGGTTTCAAAGTACAAAACATCAAACCGATCGGTTAACTCATGGGCTAACTTCCATTGCCAATCTCGTCTACGATTAACAATCTTTTCATGTTTGCGAGCCAGATTAAGTCTTGCCTTGTTCCAATTTCTAGAGCCTTTTTTCTTCCTCGATACAGCTCGAGACGCTTCCCGAACTTCTTTGATGGACTGCTTCAGGAATAAAGGGGATTGAATCTTGAATCCTTCTGAGCAAGTGAGGAAATCTTTTAAACCAAAATCAAACCCTGCTGTTTTACCGGACTGGGGAGCGATTGGTTTTTCTGAGCTATCAACCACAACAGCTATAAACAGTTCACCTAATGGTGTCCGTTTTACCGTTAGAGTTTTAATCTTGCCTTCTATTTCCCGGCTCTTGCAAAACTGATAGGCTTTAGAGCCTATCTTTACCCGGTTGCCACCTAGGAATTTATAGCCCGCTTGTTTTAGGGTGAAGGACTTATATTTTTTGACTTTCTTAAAACTCGGCGGTCTAAAACCTTTTCCGTGATGCTTGAAGAATAGATTATAAGCTTTATCTATTCGCTGGCAAATATCTTGAACCGCCTGAGAACCAACTAGCTGCCAAAAAGAATTACGCTTTCTTAACTTAGCAATATGCTTTTGCAATTGGGCACAGTTTAAGTATTTGCCCCACAAGCGGTAGTACCGTTTATGAAGTGCTATGCAATGATTATAGATGACCCCAGCAGCATTTATCTGTCGCTTCAGGTATCTATTTTGTTTATGTTTGTATAGCTTAAACTTTAAGGTTCTCATGATATTATTATAACACAAGGAGCTGGGAAAAAGCCGCCCTGGAAGGGTGTTGCTCTAGACCCATCTTTTTGGTAAGAAGAGACAGAGTAAGAGGTAGCAAACATGGCTGTTCCGAATCTGAAACTGATGGAAGCAGTGGAAGATCTGGGGTATCGAGTAACCGTTGGAGATGTGTCCACCCGCACCGGGTTTAATGTGGAGGAAACCCAGCAAGCGCTTTTAGCTCTCGCCGCAGATGCGGGGGGACATCTCCAGGTGGCTGAGTCTGGCGATATTGCCTATCTGTTTCCGAAAAATTTTCGCACGATTCTACAAGGGAAGTTTTGGCGCTTGCGTTGGCAAAAGACGCTACAGCAAATTGGGCGGATTTTGTTTTATTTGGTGCGAATTTCCTTTGGTATTTTGCTGATTTTATCGTTAGTGCTGATTTTAGTGGCGATCGCCGTCATTGTCATCAGTCTGCAAGCGTCGCAAGAAGGAGACTCCGATGGCACAGGGAGTCGGCGATCGGTGGGTTTCTTTTGGTTTCCACTCCATTTAGGGGATTTGTTTTGGATGTTCTCTCCCGACTATTCCAGCCCAAAGCGTCATCAGCGCTCGTCGTCAGAAATGAACTTTTTAGAGGCAATTTTTTCCTTTTTATTTGGGGATGGTAACCCAAATGCCCATTTAGAACAGCGTCGTTGGCGGGCGATCGCAGCTACAATCCGTTCTCAACAAGGAGTCGTGGTGGCTGAACAGATTGCGCCCTATTTGGACGATCTAGGTAAGGGGTACGATCGCGAATATGAAAATTATCTGTTACCCGTTTTGGTACGCTTCAATGGTCGTCCCGAAGTCACTCCAGAAGGGGGAATTCTTTATCAGTTCCCCGATTTACAAATTACGGCCACTGAGCAAGCTTCAACAAGCTATTCTTCCTATCTCCAAGAGAAGAAATGGCGATTTAGTGCCGCCAGTTCAACCCAAATTATATTAGCGATCGGTTTAGGAGCCGCCAATCTAATTGGGGCATTAGTCTTGGGAAGCTTATTGGCAGATGGCACAGTGGCGGCTGAATTGGGGGGATTCGTTGCCTTTGTCCAATCTATTTACGGTATTCTTCTGGCCTATGGTGTCGGATTTTTAGCCATTCCCCTGATGCGTTATTTCTGGTTGGGACAAGCCAATGGGAAAATTGAACAACGCAACCAAACTCGCCGCGATCGCTACTCCATGCTCTGCGAGCCTACCCCAGAAGTACAGCAGAAACTCAACTATGCTGAACATCTGGGCAAAAAACAGGCGATCGTCAGGGACGATCTCGCCTATACCACCGAAACCGATATCTTAGAGCAAGATATTAACCGACTTACAGGAGACCCTTAGAAGCCTTTCCCTAGGTCGATCTCGTGTGTTTGGGGAAAAGAAAGCAACAAGCCCACCGGCCCGCGTTTTTTCCAAGAGACTTTTTGGGGTTTACCCAAAGCTTGGGTTACCCGGTCTAATAGGATCGCAACTAACACAATACTGATCCCACCAACAGCCGCTAATCCCACATCTAAACGACCAATACCTCGTAATACCATTTGACCCAGACCTTCGACAGAAATCATCGAAGCCACAACGACCATGGAGAGGGCTAAGAGAATGGATTGATTCACACCAGCCAGGATAGTGGGTAGAGCCAGGGGAACTTGAGCTTCCCAGAGGACTTGGTTGGGAGTCGAACCAAACGCGATCGCCGCTTCCACCACTTCCTTCGAGACTTGACGAATCCCCAGATTGGTTAATCGAATTAGGGGTGGAACAGCAAAAATCAAAGTTACAATGACTCCAGGGACCTCTCCAATACCAAAGAGCATGACCACAGGAACCAAATAAACAAAGGAGGGCAAGGTTTGCATGGCATCCAGAAGCGGCCGCAAAATGGAGTCAAAGCGATCGTTTCTGGCGGCTAAAATGCCAATCGGTAGACCAATCAGAATACAAAACGTTACCGCACAAATTACCAGGGATAAGGTGGTCATTGCCGGTTCCCAGGTTCCCAATAAGCCAATTCCTACCATGGCAACTAAACTATAGATCGCAATGGCAGAACCACAAAATTGCCACACTAGCAACCCTAAGACGATTAAGAATAAAGTTGGAGGAATCGCCAACAAACCCATTTCAATCCCATTCAGGACAAAGGCAAAGGGAACTCTAATCAGTTGGAAAATCGGGCGAAATTGATCGACCAAAAAATCAACAAAATTGGAAACCCAATCCCCTAGGGGCAGGGTATACAGTTGAAAAGGGTCAAGTAAAACCGGTGTTTCACTGATTAAAGAAGGAGAGAAACAATCAATCATGAATTTATTAAACTAAATAACACTCTATTTTTTGACAGGGGGAGAAAAGGGCGAAACTGGGTTTGTCCGATTCCCAATTCCCTATTCCCTATTATTGACTCATACTCATTAATACTTCTTTGGGGGTAATGATGCCGTGGAATTGTCCCTCAGGATTGGTGACAGCGATCGCCATCCCGGAATCCGACAGCGAAAAAGCCGCTTCTAAACAATGGGAATCTTCGATTTTGGGAAAGTCATCGACCATCAGATCGACTAAATTTTGATTGCCGTTGTTCAGAGCATATTCTAGGCGCTGTTTTTGCAGCAACCCTACGGGAACTTTATCTTCATTCACCACATAGAGGTGATTGAGTCCTTGTTTCTTCATCTGTTCTAGAGCAATCTCAATGGCATGTTGATGTCCGTTTAAGGGATTGGTTTTCCGTGCCACTGTACCAATTTTCAGGACTTGAGCGCGATTCACATCCTGCGTAAAGGCACTTACATAGTCATCAATGGGACTTAATACCAAATCTTCAGGAGTTCCCACTTGTACCACTGCACCATCTTTCATGATCGCCACACGATCGCCAATTTTCAGCGCTTCTTGAATATCATGACTAATAAATACAATCGTTTTATGCAATTCAGCTTGCAAGCGAATCAATTCATCTTGCATTTCCCGCCTAATTAAGGGGTCAAGGGCACTAAAAGCTTCATCCATTAGCAAAATTTCTGCATCTGTGGCTAACGCACGAGCTAACCCTACCCGTTGTTGCATTCCTCCACTCAAAGACGAGGGCAAATAATTACGCCACTCTGCTAATCCCACGCGCTCTAAAATCTCTATAGCCTTATGTCGGCGCTCCTTGATTCCCATTCCTTGCACCTTCAACCCATAAGCCACATTTTCTACGACTGTCTTATGGGGAAATAAGCCAAATTTCTGAAACACCATCGCCATTTTAGTGCGACGAATTTCCCGAATTCTCTGTTGACTCGTATGGACGACTTCCTCGCCATCAATGTAAATATTGCCACTGGTGGGTTCAATCAAGCGATTAATGCAACGAACCAGGGTTGATTTCCCCGATCCAGATAATCCCATGATTACAAAGAGTTCCCCGCGATTAATTTTCAAGGAAACATCAGCAATACCCAGAACATGACCGGTTTCCTTCAAGATCATCTCACGGTTTGCCCCCTCTCGGAACCTTTGCAAAGCTCTCGAGGGGTGTTTTCCGTAAATTTTGATTAAATTTTCCAGGTGGATTTTGGTTTCACTCATGATGATTCCAGCATAACATCAACAGCACTCTATAGCTCTTTAACTAGAGCGCTGCTGTATACACTATAAACGACGACTTGGTCTTTCTCGACTTTAGTGGGCGTGCCGTATTGTCAAATAGCCAGGGGCGATCCCATCCTCACGACCTTATTTCCTAGCGTGAAGCACTATATGTCTTTGTACAATTCCATCTTCCTCTTCTGTGCGTCCCCGTCTCACTCCCCATCCTCTGCACCCCTTGAGCTATCCTAGTAGAGTTGCCTATCAACACCTTGTTTAGAGAGCAGAACCGATGAATCCTGAAAATCCCCGCGATCCTA
Source organism: Roseofilum sp. Guam (assembly GCF_017746735.1). Taxonomy (NCBI): domain Bacteria; kingdom Bacillati; phylum Cyanobacteriota; class Cyanophyceae; order Desertifilales; family Desertifilaceae; genus Roseofilum; species Roseofilum sp. Guam. Next base: position 62,317 of record NZ_JAGHZN010000001.1, read on the forward strand.
GTCGCCGTCTGCGAGAGAACGAAGAACAACTCAATCGTCCATCTAGCCCATTTAGCTCTGAGGCGATTAAAGGCCTATTGACAAAAATTCAAACATGGTATCAAGGTCTATCGAATACCGGTAAACTGGTGGTCGCTGGTGTGAGTGTAGTGATTGGCTTTGGATTTCTCAATTTGTTCCTGCGCTTGGTCACTACCCTGATTACCTTAGCGGTATTGGGAGGAGCCTTGTACTTAGGTTACAAATTCTTAATTGAATCTGACCCCTCGCAAAATTAAGTTAAAGTGCAAAGAGTTTTGTGTAGGGGAGGAGGCAAGAGGCACGAATGGCAATAGGAAATCGGGAAAATCGGGTTTTCCCCTGTCCTGAACCACCATGTATAGTGTTCTCCAATTAACTTGAATCTATATTGGGGATTTTACAAAATGCACATTGCCTTAACTTGTCACTATTACCCATTACCCATTACCAGAACGTAGCGCTCTATTCAGTTCAAGACTCGACCCTATGGCAAGTTCAACGGCCCCTAAAGAGAGTAACTCTTCTTTCCCTAAGCCCCCCCTTAAACTTCGTCGTCCCCCCTTATCCCTACGACGGTTTAGTGCTTGGGTGGTTGAGGTCTCTATGGTCGTCGTGAGTGCTGCCGTTCCCTATGGCTTGGGGGACTATGCCAAAAATCAAGGGAATCAATCCCCAGTTCCTGTAAATTCCCTGGTGGCTACTGGTCAAGAGACGATCGCCAAAACCTTAGCTCTACAAGTGAGCGATCGCCAAAACCAGGTCTCTCCTCTCACCAACTTGCTCTGGTCAGTTGCCTTTATTGCTCCTGTGGCGGTAGCTGGATGGCAACTTTATCTGCTGGGAACCACCGGCCAAAGTTCCCCCAAACTCTGGTTAGGGGTGCGGGTAATCTCGTTTAATGGCGGCGTTCCCGGTATCGGACGGGCTTTTGTGCGCGAGGCGATCGGGCGTTGGGGACTTCCCATCGGCGTAGCTTACGGCATTTGGCGCTATAGTGGAGCCTTTCCCCAACTAGCCATTCTATTGGGTTTATCTGGTTTAATGTTGACTGTGGAAGTCTTTAGTGGCCTGTTTGACCGCTATTATCGCGCCTTCCATGACCGCATTGCTGGAACCTATCCCATCTCCGAACCCTTACCCATCAGCTACACCAGTTCGGAAGAAGACCCTCCGGGCGCTCTCGCTGTTACGCCTAAAACGGGGAAAGAGCAATCCAGCTTATGGGGTTGGATGCAAAATCATCCCGGCATTACCCTGGTGAGTGCGATCGGGTTAGGCTTGGGTTCTGTTCTAATTGCATTTGTGGGAACCCAAATTTTTATCCAATCCCAAACCACAGTGCGTGAAGGAGATGCTCAGGATAATCAACTGTTCATCGAACTTGTGCAACATCTCGATCCCTCAGTTGCCAATTCTGCCCAAAAACGTCGCGAGGCAGTCTTAGCCATGGGCACACTCAACGACCCCAAAGCCTATCAATTTCTGGTTGATTTATTAGTTCAGGAAACTGACCCCCGCTTAGTCGATGCCATTCAACAGGCTCTCTTTAGCATGGGGCCGGATGCTCTGCCCTATTTACAACGGGCAAATCTAGCTCTGCAAAAGGACATGGAAACCCTTAGTCCAGGGAGTAGCCAAAAACAACAGAACATTATCCGCTTACGTCTGCGGGCGACCAAACAGGCGATCGTAAAAATTCTCACCATTGACCAGGGAAACCCCAAAAATTTTTCTCTCGCGCAAGTCGACTTAGGCAAAACTTCTGCCCCCGTTGCCTTTGTTGCGGCGATGGAAAAAGCAGACCTTTCTGGAATTAATTTTCGTGGGGCAATCTTATCCCAAGCCAGCTTAAAATGGAGCCGATTTTATGGCGCAGGAGAAGACCAACGCTTAGGCACATTTGATGATGAAGTTGCTGATTTAAGCGGTTCAGACTTAAAAGAAGCGGATTTAACCGGCGCAGTCCTCTCCAATGTCACCATTCGCCGTACCAATTTGATTCGCGCTATTTTGAATAAAGCCAATTTAAATGAGGCTCAACTGACTGGCTCAAACCTCAGTAGCGCTCAGTTATCGAGTGCTACACTCGAGTCTGCTTTCTTAGAAACTGCTAGTTTAACTGGAGCCAACTTAAACGATGCTAACTTTTCTTATGCCAACTTACAAGGATCGCGATTAGGACAAGTGCAGGCGATTTCGAGCCAGTTTAAGTTTGCGAATCTCACAGAAACGACTTGGGAAAATGCCAATTTATCCCAAGCCAATTTCAGCAGTGCCCAATTGCAATCAGCAGATTTTACCGAAAGTCAGTTAACGGGTGTGACGTTTAATAGTGCCCAACTACAAAATGCTAATTTTACTGCAGCAGTCTTAGTGGATACTGATTTTCAAGGCGCAAAATTAGCCGGTGCTAACTTCGAGGGTGCGGTTTTTGAACCCATAGTCAAATCACCCAACAAGGATGAATTTATTGAAAAACAATCTCCTGCAACTAAATCTGAGGGATTCGCAGGAGTAGATTTTAGTGAAGTGCAAAATTTAGATGAAAAGCAATTGACGTATCTGTGTTCTCAGGGCGCAATTCATCCCAATTGTGAATAGGGTACATTCATCCAGATAACCTTTAAGTGAGCAATACTCACAAATAGAAACTGAATCAATTCTCTGTTTTAACGGTTAGGACTTGGGGAGGGGTGGCATCGGGGGGATAAATCAAATCTACCTGCACCTGTTGGCGATCGCCGGGAGGCAGGGTTAACTCTAATAAAGCCTCTCCCCGTTGTCCTCGCTGTTGCACTAAATGCATATAACGTTCTGTCGCTTGTCCCTGGGAATTTTGATGCACAATTCGCACCGTTCCCCGGAAGAAGATCCGATCTTCGGGAGGATCTAGAAACATTAATAATCCTTGCGTACCATCATCTTTTAAGGGGGTTTGCAAAGAGATAGTAACCTTTTGTGCTTTCTGAGTATTGTTATAAAGGGGCAAAGTTAAATTATATTCAACCCCATAATTCCCATGGCCAAAATAGGCTGTATCTGGATAGCGGGTTAACATGGGAGCGCTTTGAATTTGCCCTGTACCCAGCCGTCCGCGATGAAGTAAGCTTAGGCCATAGGCGATCGCCCGTCCGGGTTTGGGAATCGTTAAATCCTCAGATTGGGGATTATCGGTTAATGTCGTTGTCCATTGTGAACCCTGGGAAATTCCCGCCACTCGACCATAAATAAACCGAGCGGGGAAGTTGGTGGTTTTATTATCAATGGGAGTCGGTCGTAAATCTCTTGGCCCTGATAAAGTGCCCTTCACCAATAAACTCAGCCATTCTTGCAGGGTTGGCACACGCTCCGTACCATCCGGGTTTTTCGGGGATAGCATCGCTAAATTCGCCACATGAACTGGGCCATCTGTTGCCACCCGCAACAGAGTCGAGCGACCATTGGAGGTTGGAAGCACGGTTCCCGCAGGAATCGGGAGATTCATCAGTTGTTGAACTTCCCCGGGTTGAATCACCGTCACATCTGGCCAATTCCCTTGTTTTCGACCCCGTAAAACATCGCCTACAGCACGACTTCCAGGGCCAGAAAAGATGGTTCCCAAGCGATTATCTACAATTTCGGGTAAGTCGATAAAAATGGCATCGGGGCGAGTTAAATAACTGGCTCCTTCCAACACTCTGAGAGTAATCGGTTGATTCGTTGGATTATAGATTAGAATTCCTTGAAAGAATGACCGAATTTCTGCTTGTGTTCTAGCACGAGAAATATGATGAGCAAAAATATCAAATCTTCCTTCTAAAGGATAATCTAGGTGGGCTTGAGGGTGCTGCATTCCCCGTTTTGGAAATGTGGATAAGAGAATGCCTTCAGTTTTGACCAGTTCGGGACTATTACTATTAAAAACTGGAACCCGATCCAGTTGACCTGATAAGGGACGAACTTCAGTCGGTTGTAAGTATTCAAATTGTGGCAAGGTAGGAAGCTTGGGAATGGTTTCGAGGGGACTCAAGCGCTCTGGAGGAGGGAGAGGGGGAGGTGTGGGAGTAGGAGTCGGTTCAGGGGTAGGTTCAGCAGTCGGTTGAGGAGCGGGATTGATCGGTATAGGAGTCGGTTCAGAAGGCGGAATCGGAATTTGGGAGAAAATCAATAAAGAAACTAATGGCAGCATAGGCTCGCAGTAGGGTTAATTAGGGAAATATCCGAAAGTGTTATCGTTTTTGGCTCATGATCTAGTCACCTCTTCGTTAGATTTGGGAGAATCTAAGCTGCGTGGCTTGAGCCAGCAGAAGGTGACGTACCGATTACCAGTACCTGGCGCTCTACTTAATGTTCTCGGATCTGAATCGAGATCCGGGGAAGTTTCGATCGCCACTGCATGGAACTTTTTCCATTAACCGGATCAACTTTAAACCTATATGATAGAGAAGTTTGAACATTAAGACCAGATCGTGGGATAGAACGCAATGCAACGGATGATAGGACAACCCCAATTTGGATTGGCTCACGGGTTAGCGATCGCCTTAATTTCTGCCACAGTGACGGCCCTCACTGGGTTTAGCCTCCCCGCACAAGCTAACCCCAATTCTCTCTGTCGAGGGAATTTTAGTGGCGGTACGTTAACAGGTGAAGGGACGTGTACCCTTCCGAGTGGAACTCAGTATCAAGGGCAATTAGTAGAGGGCATTTTTCACGGTCAAGGAACCCTACGTTTCCGTAATGGATTTCAATGTCAAGGTACGTTCCGTAATGGTCGTCTGCAAGGGGATGGGGTTTGTTCGTTTGGGCGACAATATCGCTATGAAGGGCAGTTTCAGAATGGTCAGCGTCTGGGTCAAGGAGCGATCGTTTTGAGTACCGGAACCCGTTGTGAAGGGACAATTCAGGATCAACAGTTGAATGGTATAGGAACGTGTGTGTATCAAAATGGCGATCTCTATCAAGGAGCGTTTCGCAATGGTCGTCCTGATGGTCGCGGAGCCTTGAATTTTGCCAATGGGACCCAATGTAGTGGGGCATTTCGGGAAGGCCAACTCAATGGCTTTGGCACTTGTATTTTTTCCAGTGGTAATCGTTATGAGGGTAATTTTCGTAATGGGATGAAACAGGGTTGGGGCATTTTTACTTATACCAATGGCACGAAATTGGAGGGAAATTGGCAAGCTGGAGTGTTGAAAAAGTAGTGCATTAGAAAACTCAGTTTGTTGTAGCGCTCTCTTCGCTCTGAGCATTTTAGCGAAGGCAGCGCAACCACGAACCTAGGGCGATCGCTCAGATATAATCAAACCAGGAGGGTTTAATCCAGTAGATTTCTATGTTCAAAGAGATTACAGTTAGCAATTTTCGATGCTTTAAGGACATCACCATCCCTAACCTAGAGCGAGTCAATTTAATTGGAGGGGTTAATAATGTTGGCAAAACTACCCTGCTAGAGGCGATCGCTCTATCAACCAGCTTGAATTCCCTAGAAACACCCCTAAGATTAAACTTTGACCGGGGGATTGTCCGTCACCCTAATTTTAACATAGAAGAGATTTGTGAGTGGCTATTTTATGAAAAACGATCCGATCGAAATATTAAAATCAAGATAGTCGATCATAAGAATATCAATTTTGACCTGAAATTAAGCTTGGATAAAGCCTCAACACCCAGAATACTACCTTTAAGTTTAAGATCGAATACCCGAAAGTTTTTCAAGGACTTAAAATTAGAGTTTAAACAAAACGATCAACACATGATCTTCACTATTTTTCTGACACTAGACAAAGAAGATATTGGTGAAATGAGGCTAGGTATTGAACAAGAAACTATACCCGAAGAAGCACAAATAGATTTTTTGGATGTTAGTTATTTTATCAGTAGTCGCTTAAAAATATCACCCAGTGAGGATGCCGAAAAGTTTAGCGATCTAGAAGCGATGAATAGACAACAGGAAATTGTCGATATTTTGAGAATCTTAGAGCCAAGGTTAAATCGTTTAGCTATTTTAGTTAATGAGGGAATTCCCATGATTTATGGAGATGTGGGAATGGATTCTTTAATTCCTATTTCCGTAATGGGGGAAGGAATGGGACGACTACTTTCAATTATTCTGTCGATTATGAGTATTAGCGATGGCATCTTGTTAATTGATGAAATTGATAATGGTATTCATTATTCAGTTTTAGAAAAAGTTTGGCAATCTATTGCTCTGACGACTCAAAAGTATAATACCCAAATTTTTGCCACTACCCATAGTCGTGAATGTATTATTGCTGCTCACCAAGCCTTTTCTCAGTCTGAGTCCTATGATTTTCGCTATGTCAGATTAGAACGGGAAAAAGATTCTCCTTTGATTAAATCTTTAGTTTATGACCAAGAGACTCTAGAGACTTCTGTAGATCTAAATCTGGAGATGCGCTAATGAGTCAGACTCACCCAACTGTCAACTTTCACAAGCCACGAGTCATCCTTGGTGAAGGGAAGGATGAACAATTCTTTTTCTCTGGGTTGATTAAGTATTTACAAATTAAAGATATTCAGATCGAGGTTTATGGTGGAAAAGATAATTTAAAGCAGTTTTTAAAAGCTGCTCCTTTAATCCCTGGCTTTTCTAGTGTGGTGGCTTTAGGGATTACCGGTGATGCAGATGCTTCATTTACGTCTAAATCTCAAAGTATCCAACGACAGATTTCTGAATTTCGGGGTTATCCGAATGTCAGCAGTGATTTAAGAATTAACTATTTTATCCTTCCCGATCATCAAAATTCTGGAATGCTAGAAGATTTAGTCTTAAAGACACTCTCCGATAAGGAAATGAGTTGTATTGAAGAGTTTATCAGTTGTATGGAAAGCTCTACAAGTAGAAGAATCCATAATTTTTCTAAGGCTAAAGTTAATGCATGGTTAGCAAGTCAAGATAAACCCGATAGGCGTTTAGGAGAAGCGGCGCAAGCAGGCTATATTGACTGGGAACATTCAGCCTGTGAAAGATTAATTGAATTTGTGCAAATTTTCTGAAATACTCATGGCAGTATGTTGGGTTGCACTTCGTTTAACGCAACATACCCCACAATGCCATTAATGATTAATGATGAATTCCTCAGATTCTCATCGCAATAATTGGCGGATCGTGCTGTTGGCTTGAGAACCATAACCACCACCAAAAAGATTGAAGTGATTGAGAATATGATAGAGATTATAAAGGGTTTTACGGACACTATAACCGGGATTGGGCGGCAAAACTTGATGATAGCCCTGATAAAAAGAGGCAGGAAAACCGCCAAATAATTCAGTCATCGCTAAATCGACTTCGCGATCGCCAATATAAGTGGCTGGATCGAAAATCACCGGTTCTCCAGACACCGTACAAGCCGCGTTTCCCGACCATAAATCCCCATGAACTAAAGAGGGTTGGGGGTGATGATTGGCCAACAGTTCGGGAAGCGCAGCGAACAGTTCCTTCTCTTGGGGAAAATGCCCTCCTCGCCGTTTAGCCAGTCGGAATTGATATCCTAATCGATGCTCCCGATAAAATTCAACCCAATTCGCTGTCCAAGTGTTGATTTGAGGAGTTGAACCAATCGTATTATTGCCATCCCAGCCAAACTCTGGGCGAGGTGGCTTGGCGCTGTGCAAATGCGCCAGTTGTCGCCCCATTTCTTCCCAAGATTTGGACATTCCACCCCCGAATTCTAACCATTCCAAGACAATGTAGGCTGAGTTGCCTGCGACTCCGGTACAAATAGGGGTGGGAACACGAATCGTTTGGGTATCGTGCATTTGTTTTAAACCCAAGGCTTCAGCGTCAAACATTTCGATATCTACAGCGCGATTGAGTTTCACAAAATAGACACGATCCCTTCCCCGAACTTGATACCCTTGATTAATACAACCCCCACCGACCGATCGATGAGATTGAATTTCAAAGGATTGGTTGGTCACTTCACTAATGCGATTGGCAATTAAATTCCACATGGCTTGGTTGGATAATTAACAATCAATAATTATTTTAATTATTAATTGTTAATCGTTAATTATTTAGGTCTTATGGTGACGATACCATAGGCTTCTGGAGAAAGATAGGAGCGGGCAGCCGCTTGCAAATCTTCTAGCTCTAGGGAACGGATGCAAGTCGGATAATTGAGGGCAAGGTTGACATCTTGGAGCATGGCTTGATGATAACCGTACAAGTTAGCGCGATCGCTCGGTGTTTCCGTTCCAAAGACAAATCGGTTTGCCACTTGAGTGCGAATGCGTTGCAGTTCTGACGCTTGCAGATTATGGCTGAGAAAACCAACTTGTTCGGCGATCGCCTCTTCCACTTCGGCTAAATGCTCCGTCGGCAACTGAGCCGCCACATAAAACAACCCTTGGCTATGATACGTTAAATTGGCTGCCATCACGCTAGACACTAACTTCCGCTCTTCTCGCAACTGACGGACTAACCGAGAAGTACGTCCTTGAGAGAGAATCGCACTGAGAATATCAAACGCATAGGTTTTGTCCTGAGCTAAAGCACCCGGAACCCGCCACACCATCACTAACCGTGCTTGTTGCAAACTCGGATCGACAGACTCTCGGCGTTCAATACTTGTAAAAGGCGCTTCGCTTAAGCCATTAAAAGGGGCAGTGTCTGAAAACTGCCCTAATCTTGGTGCAACCGGTTCTGAAGCTTTCAACCGTTCCCCAGATACCGTGAGCGTGCAACTATCAGCCACAATTTGAATCAACTCGTCCACCGGCAAATTCCCTACCACCGCAGCAGTAAAGTTGTGAGGTTGATAATACTGCTGATGAAACTCTCGCATTTGCTCCGGTTTCAGGCTTTCAATCACCTCTTTTGGGCCTAAGACTGGACGACGATAGGGTAAATTTTCAAAGGCTAATTCCATTGCCTTTTGATAAACTCGGCGACGGGGATTATCTTCGGAGCGATGAATTTCTTCAATCACCACTGAGCGTTCCCGTTCAAAGGCTTCATCCGGAATTGTGGCATTGAAGATCACCTCAAACTGTAGGGGGGCTAACTCCATAAAGTCTTGAGGCGCGGTGGTGATATAGAATTGGGTGTAATCTTGGCTCGTCAAGGCGTTGGTAACTGCACCTCGTTCTTCGATCCGGCGCTCAAATTCACCCGGGGGCAGATTAGGGGTTCCTTTGAAGATCATATGCTCTAGGAAGTGAGCCATGCCATTGATGGGGTCTGATTCTACCGCAGAACCGACTGGGAGCCACAGGCTTAAATTCACAGCATCCACAGGCATTTGCTCGGCGACGATGGTGAGTCCATTGTGCAGGTGACGCACCGTGGGAGCGATGCACCGTCCTGGAGTAGCAGACCTAAGCAAGGTTGAAGTCATTGAAGAAAAGTATCACAAGGTACAAGGTTCTTTTTCTATGGTAAACAGTTCTGCCAAAACTGGGATGTATTAACTCATAAGTTTCATGGAAAATTAGCATATGGGCAGGTGGATCAGGCTCTGAGTAGCGATCGCTCCCGGACTCAAGAACGGCTATAATTAAAGCCAAAGCAAGACGTGAGGCTCTGATGAAATGGTAGATAAACCAACAACTCCATTCATTGAAGAAGACTCTCTCTATCTAGAAAGTGATGACTAAAAAGTTTGAGTTTTATCAAACCCATGGAGTAGAGGAGTATTATGCTTACAACCCCAAAGGAAATAGACTGGAAGGGTGGTTGAGAAAAGGGGAAATATTGCAGGAAATCACGCCGATGGAGGGCTGGACAAGTCCCAAGTTGGGCGTAAGTTTGACAACAATTTCAGGAGAGTTACGGTTATTAACCGCAGAGGGCAAGCAGTTAGGAACCTATCTGGATGTGGTGCAAGAGCGCGATCGCGAACGCCTGGAAAAGGAACGGGAGCGACTCGATAAAGAATTGGAGCGCCAAAGAGCAAATGCGGCTGAGTTAGAGCGCGATCGCCTACAGCAACGAGCGAATGATACCCAAGCCACCATTGAACAATTACGCGATCGCCTACAGCAACTGGGAGTCGATCCGGATCAAATCTAGCTAAAGATGGCAATCCTTCACGTCTGAAGTGTCAGCCAACTGTAGGAAACCTCTCAGAATTTGAGATGAGTTACCCCAACCGGCGCGGACGACCTAGGGTAGTGATATAGATGACAGCCTCATCGACAGGAATTCCCAGCACTTCATTGACCTGATCGTCGAAAAAACCACCAATCCCACTGACTCCTAAGCCGAGGTGAATGGCAGCTAGGTTAACCCGTTGTCCAAGATGACCGGCATCCATATGGAGATAACGATAAACGCGATCGCCATATTTAGCTACCGCTTTCCCTAAGTCAGCAGTGTGAACAATAATTGCGGCGGCATCTCGACCTAAATCTTGTCCCAAACACAAATAATGTAGCTCTCGGCGAAAGTTCTTAAATCGAATTTGCCGCAGTTCTTGCGCTCTGGGAGCATAATAATAACATCCTTCTTCTAATCCATTCACTCCAGAAACAGCGAGAAAGGTTTCTAATAAGCTGAGGTCGAAATAGTCCGGAGTGGGATCGAGATACTGGTCTTGATAGTTTTGGGGTTGATACGTAAAGTCTAAAAGCGCCCGTAATTCAGCTAAGGATAGGTCAGCGCCTGTATACGAACGGGTAGAACGACGCTGGAGGATCGTATTTTCTAGGGAAGGGGCTTCCTCTGTAGCCCGAGGGGGCGTACTCCCTAAGTCTCCCAAGTTGAGAGGTCGGCTGGTGGTGGAAACTTTTAAGCAAAAAGGAAAATTGTATTTATCCTCTGAGTCTAGGGGGGTGAGATCGGGTTTGGGAAGAGGGTTGGCAGAGATGCGGGTACTTTGATGCAGGTATTCCAAGAGCTTTCCTTCCGGAAGGGTAGGATAGTCCGTTTGTGTCTCGGAGGGCAGAGCGCTGGGAGGAGACGGTGGAGGAATGTCTGGTTTAGTGTAGGGGACTAGGGGCAGGATGGCGAGGGTTCCTTCTGTTTCCGGATTGAGATAGAGGAGTTCATCGATCAGATCGTCAGTGAATCCACCAATGAGATAGGGACGATATCCATACATCGCTCCAGCGAGTTCAAGGTTGCCTAAGAGATGGCCGCTATCCAGGCAGATTCGGCGGTAGGCGCGGTCTTGATACCGCCAGGAAGAGCGGTAAAAGACGGCAGTTAGGGCGATCGCCACAGAAGTTTGGTTGAGGACAGGATGGTTAAAACAGGCCGTTTTTAAGCCTTCCCAAACTGGGTTCTCCCAATAGTGGAGTAGACTATGGGTTTTGCACTGATAGTTATAGAGACCAGGTTTGAGTAGGGATGTACCTTGGGAGATCAGATAAACTTCGGCTGGATATAATCCTCCCGCAGAAGGAGCTGAACGCAGGTAGAAGGATTCACCCATGAGGGTGGGAACCCTAGCCGTAATGCCATAGCTACACAGGAGGAACCGGGATAAGTTTTGCCAGTCTTGCTCATGGGTATCGGGACTCAGATAGGGCTTGAGGTCAATAGAGGTTCCCAGTTTATACTCTTTGAAGGGAATGGGTTGATCTTCCCAGTTGAGTCCCTGGCTTTTCTGACCAATTGTGTCCGGGTCGTATTTGGTGCGTTGATGATAGTGTTGAGCGATCGAGTGGGAAGGAGAGTTGGGTTGAGACATGGGCCGTTGCAGATGAAGATAATGTTAAACAGAAATGCCTGTTACGTTACAAATCTTAAAAAAAAGTTATGAAACCCTAAAATTCGCACAAAAATAGGGTAGGTTATTTTGGCCATTTAATAAGCATTTTTACTTATCGTTTTAGGACTGCTTGGCATCAAGCAGTAAATCATAGACTGTTTCCAAGATAACAAGCAAAATGGAGAAAATCAGCTCAGAGGCTCTACTCAAACAATATGCACAAGGAAGACGGGATTTTGAAGGAATTGAGGGAGTGCAACTGAACTTGTTTGATGCCGACTTAAGGAAAATTAATTTTCAAGGGAGTAACTTAACTCAAGCTTACCTGCCCTATAGCAATCTAAGTCAAGGGAATTTAGCTGATGTAGATTTAGAAGGGAGCTTATTGAGCGATACTCAACTCCATGGGGCTAATTTATCCCAGGCTCGACTGCGATCGGCAAATTTGTCTCGGGCTAATCTTCGTTATGCCGACTTAAGAGGCGCAGATCTATCCTATGCTAACCTGCAAAATGCAGATTTATCCTATGCCAATCTAGAGAAGGCAAATCTTTACGGGGTTAACCTTCGAGGGGCAAAACTAAAATCGGCTCAATTCCAGCAGGCCAATTTGCAACGATGCGATTTATTTCGATCGCAGGGTGCAGATCTGACAGATGCCATTGTTGATCCAACGACGGTACTACCCGATGGTCATCGTCCCCTAGGGGAAGATCGAGACTCAAATCCAGATTCTTGACGGCAGCTTAAAGGTTGACGATGATTTAGGATAACCAACCAAGACCCATTGTTAATTGTTAATTGATCATGACTTTTGGCGATCGCCAGCAGACTCGGATTCGACACAAGCTCCTTCTTAAGGTACGCCATGATGTCCAGGCGCATTTGAGTCAATCTTTACATCATCAGGTACTCACTGCTTTGAGTAATGAACCAAACCCATTAGGAGTCGGACGGCCGGGGGATATTCAGGTGAAACTGAGTGGTTCACCCACCACCCAATTAGACCCCAGCACCAGCCCCTTTAACCTGTTCGATCAGACGGGAGGCGTTTGGGTCGTGCTCGGCAATATTGGTAGCGGGAAAACCACCACGTTATTAGAATTGGCAGATGAGGCGATTGCCCGCGCTCAAACCTATAACCATCAACCGATTCCCCTACTGTTTGATTTATCCCAATGGTACAAATATACCTTAAGCGCTTGGTTGATTGAGCAAAGTTTCCTCAAGTATGAACTACCTCGTAAAGTTGCGAAGAAATGGTTGTTTCAAGGACAAATTCTCGTCATCTTAGATAATCTAGATACCCTATCGTTTGATCGTCAAAATCAAACCCTACAAGCGATTAAAGAACTCCGAGCCAATACCCAACAGTCTCTCCATCTCATCCTAGGATCAAGAATTGATTCCTATAAGCGCTGTCCTACTCGGCTAAAACTTCAAGGAGCCGTTTGGTTAAAACCGCTCAATCCCACACAGATTAAAGACTATTTATTCCAAGCCAGAAGTCGAGAGCTGTGGCATAGTTTACATGAATACAAGGGACTTATGTCATTAGCTAAAACTCCTCTTTTTTTGAACTTAATGACCCTAGCCGATGAAGAAATTTTAATCCATGCTTGGGCGAGAATTTCTGACTCGGAGCAGCAATATCGCTATCTCTTCAATGCCTATTTACGTCGTTTGTTAGCCCAAGATCTACCTTCTGACGAACGGCAATGGTATCGTTCCGAGCAACGACCCAAACCAGAAGAGACCAAACATTGGTTAATTGCTTTAGCCAAATGGATGCAAAAGGAAAATCGCACCAATTTTGCGAGCGTGGATGTGAATGCTGGCTATTTCCAAGCCCCAGAACAAAATCGGCATTACCAAATTGGAGTGGGTATAGCAACAGCTTTGTTATTTGGCGCAATTTGTGGGGTGATTATTGCTGCTTTAGTTGAAGGATTAGGGTTAGGGTTAATGATGAGCTTAATTCTGGGCACCGTTTTGGCAGGACTGGGGATTCTAATTAGCTTGCCGTCATTGCGGACGTTTATGCTTCGATATCAGCTCTATCGCGAGGATCTGATGCCTTGGGATAATCGGCGCTTTCTGAACTATGCCAGTAGTAAGGGGTTGATTCAAAAAATTGGCGATCGCTATCAATTTCCCCATCAACTGATTCAGGAACATTTTGCCCAAATTGAAGAATTTAAGATCTAAACTTTATCATACTCTCCCTCATTACTCATTACTCTGACTGATGGGCTGAACTACTGGAATCGGTAATTCTTGTCCATAGGCTTGCTCTAATTGTTCAGCGTCTAAGGACTGAATTAAATTCAGTTGTAGGGTTTCTGCACTCAGAGTTTGGGCATAACTGGCACTCAGATAGGGTAAATAAGAGTCATCTTGAGCTAAATAGACTTTCAAGAAGGCTAAACTTAAGCTCTTCATGGCATTAATGCCCACAGTATTATCTCTGGGTTTTTCTTGAGCAGATTCTGTGGCGAAGGGATTATTATTTTCGGTGGGGGCACTGACGGAAAAATGGCTCCCTGGAACCATTAACGCCAAGTATTTTTCTGGGTGTTTCAGCCATAAAAAAGGATAAATTTGTTCAGTCACCACGGGAGTCACTACATCATGACTACTAGCCATTAGTAGGGTAGGCACATCAATTTGACCAATTTGTTCTGGGCCAAAAATCACACTACTAAGAGGATAAACAGCGATCGCCGCTCGAACACGAGGATCGTGTAACTGTTGCTCATCCCTATTGACCTCATTAGCTCGACATTGCAAGAGTACCGATACATTTAACATGGGATTATCCAACGTACATTCCTGGCGCATACGTTCTCGATTTAACTCTGCTCCAGCTAAGGATAATGCTGTTGTTGCGCCCAAGGAGTGACCTAAGATGCCGACATTTTCCACATTAATGCCTTGCGACCAAGTCACTCCTTCAGCTTGTAATTTTTCCAACTCATCTAATAAAAGTTTAATATCATAGGGGCGATCGACAAATTCATTGGGATAAATCTCTGTATTCAACAGCCCTTCTAAGAGAGCTTGTCGATACGCTAAATTAGAACCAATATGTTCAGGAATAGCAACCGCAAATCCATAGGAGGCAAGATATTGAGCTAAGTAAACAAAATTGCTCCGTGTCGAGCCAAATCCATGGGAAATGACAATTAAAGGGACCGCTTGATCTTGATTTTCCGGTAAATAGAGATCGATATCTGACTCTAAAAAATCTCGGGTTTTGACAATTAAATTCTGTTCGCGAACCCTGAAGGGGCCAAGTTTCAGGATATCCGGTAGACTCTCAGCAATCGGATTTAAAGTCGCCTCTGTCTTTGCTTGTTCAATAATCGTTTGTACCGTAGAATCTCGATACTGAAAAAACGTGCTTAATAGGTTCTGCAATTCAAAAACCACACCAGTATTAATCCGAATCCCTTGACTGGGAAAATAACGCATAATGTTGACTAACGTTAATCCTTCTGGATCATCGGCAGCTAAGATTAAGGCAGATCTGAGCGCATAAAACCCATTTTGACGCTTTTGAGTTTGTACCAAATATCCTAAGCGTTTCAAAACTTCTTCTCCCATAGCAGTATAAGTCATCTGAGAAACTGCTACCGGACTTAAATTAAACTTTTGTTGTAGTAATAATTGTAACTCTTGAAGATCTTCGGGTTCCAGAAATTGGGCATAAAACTTGAAATCTGGGGTAATTTCTCCCGTTTTCGCAAACGTATCGAGAGCATCTACCGACATCGCAAATTCTAAAGGACCATAGGTAAAATACATCTTCTCTGCACTTCTGGCTGGTCTTTGTGACCAGGGAAATAAACTTAATGCCAATAGAAATAATCCATAGATAGTTCTCATTAGGACTGACTTGATCTTCATGGCTTCCTCCTCAACACCATTCAATGATATGCTAAAGTGCTTTAAGTGTCATAAAGTAAATAACCTTCGTATAATAGGGTTATGAATCATTTTCACATCCGAGAAGCCCAGACTTCTGATATTCAAGCGATTGCCGATCTTCATAGTTCCCAAGCTCGTACTCAGATCCGTGATGCTAGTGGGGGTTTCTTACTGGCAGAAGTTACTCAGGAGCAAGTTCATGAGCATATGAAGCAGGGAACTCGTTATTTTTTAGCCACTTTAGCACCAGAGGAGCAAGCAGAAATTGTGGGCTTGGTGGCGCTTTCGCAACCCCAAATTACACCCCAGATCTTGGAAACGATTCGCTGGACAGGAGAAGATTATAGCGATCGCCTCATGAGCGATCGCCATTACTACATCCAAGTCTTAGTCACTAAACCAGGTTGGACAGGAAAAGGAGTTGCCCAGTCTCTGTATCGGTTTCTCTATAAAACTCTTCCCGGTTCAGTCTTATCGGGGTTTATTGTCACCCAACCCATTACCAATCATCGTTCACTCAACTTCCATCATCAGCAAGGGTTCTCAATTATTGGAGTGATCGATGATGAAGAGTTTCTGAATCTCAAATCTTGTCAAAGAACAATCATTTACCGCGAAATTTAAAGCGATTAAAATCGATTAAGTAATGCAACATATTAAGCTACTTCAGTTATTTTGGACAACTTCCATTGCCGCTGAACTTGAATACCGCCTGAATTTTGCCATTGCCACCCTCACCAGTCTTGGTAATCTTGTTGGTGGAATCTTTGGACTGTTTTTATTTTACCGAACTGGCTATACATTTGACGGTTGGTCATGGGAACGAGCTTTATTGGTGATGGGATTTTTTACCCTGCTGCAAGGCATTTCTAATGCCTTTCTTGCACCTAATCTCAATCGCATCGTAGACCAGGTGGAAAAAGGAACCCTAGATTTTGTGCTGCTCAAACCCATTAGCACCCAATTTTGGCTCTCGACACGGATGATTTCCCCTTGGGGATTACCCGATGTAGCTTTCGGCTTAGGGGTTATTCTCTATGCGGGGAATCGGCTTAATTTAGTTATCTCTGACTTCATTTTAGGCTTATTTCCCCTATTTTTCGGTATTTTAATTCTTTATAGCCTGTGGTTTCTTCTAGGTACAACTAGCGTCTGGTTTGTCAAGATTTATAATATTACAGAAGTACTCAGAGCACTTTTAGATGCTGGACGCTATCCAGTTATCGCTTATCCCGTTGCCTATCGGGTTTTCTTTACCTTTGTCGTTCCTGTTGCCTTTTTAACGACTGTTCCCGCCCAAGCACTGTTAGGAGAGATCAACATAACGTGGTTCATCGGTTCTTTACTGCTGGCGATCGCCTTATTAATCCTATCCAATGCCTTCTGGAAATTCGCTTTACGTTACTATACCAGTGCCTCTAGTTAAATCAAAAATTAAAAATTAAAAGTTATTCCTGGAATGGTAGCATACCTAAGTTGTCTGCATGGAATCATCTTTTCTAATTTTATGTTCTCATTTGCTGGAAAACGGCCCACTAATCTAGGCGTTAAAGAAGGAAAACTTGCCCCTTGTCCATCTTCTCCCAATTGTGTTTGTAGCCAATGTGAAACCACAGATACTCAACATTATATTCAACCATTCTCCTATGCGGGCACTCCCTCAGAAGCTCTGAATAAACTGAAATCAATTATCCAGAAAATGCCCCGAACTGCCATGATTACTGAATCAGAGAATTATCTTTATGCTGAGTTTACCAGCCAGCTTATGGGATATGTCGATGATGTGGAATTTTATCTGGATCAAACAGCCCAAGTTATCCAGGTGAGATCGGCTTCTCGGTTAGGTCAATCAGATTTAGGAGTCAACCGCAAACGTATCGAAGAGATTCGCAGCTTGTTTGCTTAAAGCTCAATCACACTTGAGGCCATTTCTGTTTAACCTGAACCATCCATCGATCCTTGGGAGACAAGGGGCTGAGGGCCCCTTGTTAAGGGTATATCTCTCCCATTACCCATTATCGTTACCCATTATCAGCGCGTAGCGCTATAGAGCGCACTACGAGACTCTTGTGTAACGCTCCCAGTTAAGACTCCCCGTTGGAGTTGGTAAAAGGCTTGAACATCTTCAATTCCGTAGTGCGTACATTGGAGAAGATATCGAAGCTGCTCTTCAGTCGTGCGTGAGAGATATCCAGTCATCAGGGTTTGCTTGACAAGATCGCGAATCAAAATCATGGGACGGAACTCCTAGAGAACACCAAAACCTGGAAAGCTTAATGAGGCCTTCATTAGATCTCTCAGAAAAATCCCTAGGATTTTATGCAAAACTGGCAGTAATTGTAACAAAACGTAATATTGAGCTATTAAAATGTAAATTTTTGTAAAGTCTGCATAAAAACCGCCCGAAAAAACTGAGAACCCTATAGAGGTGTCATGCAGCACCTTATCCTTAGAGGTTCTCTCATTAGTACGGAAGGCATGGCAGAGTTACCAGACTTAACAGAGTTAGACCAAACGTTGAAACCCTTGGCGATCGCCGCCAAACAACATCCTCCTGGAAGCCTGTACCGGAAGCAGCTTTTGGAACAACTAATCCGGACTCTGATCGACTCCAATCAACTAGCCAGACCCAGGCGTAATCAATTTAAGAACCACTATGCAGAGATTTATGCAGAAGCTAAACAGCAACTGTTTTACCATCTTTGCCACCGGATTGATGATTACGATCCGGATAAAGGTGAAGTCTTGCAATGGGCAAACTATCTCTTAGAAAAACGATTTTTCATTGAAGCTTCTCGTTGGGTTTTGCAAAGCATTCCTAGGGGCGTGCAAAGACTCAGCATTGATGACTTAGAAAAACAGTTTAATCAAGCCGAAAATCCCGTCACTTTAGAACAAATCTATCCAGAACGAATGCCCTTAGTCTCGGAACAGGTGATTGCATCGATTCGTGTCGATCCAGACGGACTCTTTCAGAAGACGCACGTGATGGGAAAACCCTCTGCTAATTTTCAATTTTTAGCCCTGAGAATAATTGAAGGTTACTCCTGGCAAGAAACGGCCGATCAATTGGGAATTCCCCTAGCAACGCTAAATCGGTTTTATCATCGGTGTTTAGCTAAGTTTTCTGACCAAATTCAAACCTACATTTTGTCCCAACCTATCCCCAACTCAAACGATGATGAAAACTAATCCTACGATCGCAATTCCCTTAACCCTGACTGCCCATGAACAGGCATCCATATGCTCCCAAAATCAAGCCGATCCCCGTAAGGCGAAACAGGTCTATCTGAATACATTAGCAATTCAGGCAGTGAAAACTTACTTACAATGGTTTGATCTTGCTCCTAATTGGGAAGCCTCTGACAGTAGTAACCTGATTTTACAATCACTTTCTAATAGTGCTGACTTATGGATTGAGGGCAAAGGTCGGGTCGAATGTCGTCCCGTTTTACCGGGAGAATCTCGGTGTGTTATTCCTCCAGATACTTGGGGCGAGCGCCTAGCCTATATTGCCATTCAACTCAACTCAGACCTCACGGAAGCTACACTTATCGGATATCTACCTCATGTCTATTACTCAGAAGTCCCATTAACTGAATTTTATCCCCTGGATACCCTTTTGGAACACTTGTATCCTGTAATGCTCACCCAATGGTTAGATAATATTGTTGAATCCGGTTGGCGCACTTGGAGGGAATTATGCTCAACCTCTGAACCCCAACTGGCCTTAAATTTTAGAAGTCCCAGTGCTACCGCTTCTGCCCCTACCCTCTGTGAACGGGGAAAAAAGCTACAATTAGACCCCAAAGGTAAGCCAATCGGATTATTCATGGGTATTCATCCGATGGCGAATGAAGAATTTGATATTTCTGTTCAAGTCTATCCCCTGGGAAGCCAATCTCATTTACCCTCAGACCTGCAACTATCCATTTTAGACGATCAAGATGAGGTCGTCATGCAAGCCTCTTCTCGAAGGACGAAATCTATGCAACTCGATTTTAGCGCTGAACGTGGCGATCGCTTTTCAGTCAAGGTTGCCCTTGGGGATATTAGTCTGACCGAATGGTTTATGATTTAGATCGAGTGCTAGACCCTGGAAAAAGTAATGGGTGATCAGGAATGGGGGTAATGGGAGGTAGTCAGTCCAAAACAGTGGGACGTTTAGGAAAAGGTTTAACGATGCTTTTCCCATTACCCATTACCGATTGCCTTTCTGCCGCGCGTGTCATGTCGGCGAATCGGAAAGTGCTGTATTACCTCGTGAGTTGACCTATGACTGAAGAAACCACTTGTGTGATTGAAACCTGGGATTTGAGTAAGGTTTACCGGACGGGGTTTTGGTTAAACCAGAAAATTCAATCCCTCAAATCTTGCTCTCTGAAGGTGTATCCTGGCGAAACTTTTGGTTTACTCGGCCCCAATGGTGCAGGCAAAACGACACTACTGAAGACATTACTGGGAATTGTACAGCCTAGTTCTGGACGGGGCGTTCTGTTGGGTCGTCCGTTAGGCGATCGCCACATCAAGCAACGGATCGGCTATTTGCCTGAAAACGCCTACTATTACGATTATCTCACGGGTTGGGAATTTTTGCACTTCACCGCTGGTTTATTTCAAATCCCCACAACAGTTACTCGCTCCCGTATCCCCGAACTCTTAGAGCAAGTTGGATTAGATATTAAAACGGCAAAAAATAAACAACTGCGCCAATATTCCAAGGGAATGAAACAGCGCATTGGGTTTGCCCAAGCCTTAATTAACGATCCAGAAGTCGTCTTTCTCGATGAACCCATGTCCGGGTTAGATCCCATCGGCCGCTATCAGATTCGTGAAATTATTGTATCTCTGAAAAAACAAGGCAAAACCCTGTTCTTTAACTCCCATATTTTATCGGATGTGGAACAGGTGTGCGATCGCATCGCCATTTTATCTCAAGGTGACTTAATTTGTTGTGGTTCATTAGATGAATTATTAGGTCACGTGCAATCCTACCAAGCACGAGGCAAAGGAGGATCGTTAGAAGTCATTAAGCGCTGGATTCCCCATCTCTCGTTCGATCGCGGCTGTTGGACAGGTGAAGTTCAAGGCAATCCCTATGATTTTATTGCCAGTTTACGGTTAATGGATGCCGAATTACTGGAATTAAAGTTAGCGCGTCAGTCCTTAGAAGAATTTTTCCAATCAAAAATTGGAGCGCTACGCGCTGGTAATGAGTAATAGGATTTATCATTGAGAAGATAGTGAGTAAACACAGTGTTATGGTACTCAGTGCAGATGCCTTGAGCTTTCAAGAATTTATGAATCGTGAGTCTTTTCCATTAGCAACATTACAGGGTGCAGTATTTGATTTTTTACGAGATCGTCAAGATGTAGTTGTTTTTGGAGCGCAGGCAGTGAATGCGTATGTAGGTGAGCCTCGGATGACTCAGGACATTGATATGTTGTCTCCACAAGCAGCAGAACTGGCAGAGGAATTACGCAAATATTTGAGCGATCGCTTTTACATTGCTGTTCGGGTACGAAAGGTAAAGGAAGGGCAAGGCTATCGCTTATACCAAGTGCAGAAGGCTGGAAACCGCCATTTGGTTGATATTCGGCAGGTGGAAGTCTTACCAGCTCACCGTTGTATTGAACAAGTATTAGTCATGGCTCCCGTGGAGTTGGTGGTAAGTAAGGTTATTTCTTACCATCAGCGACGAGGTAAGCCCAAGGCGGGGACAGACTGGCGAGATTTGGCATTGTTGTTGTTGACCTTTCCAGAATTGAAGGTGGAGTTGGGAGATGTTTTAGAGGGGTTAATGGCAGTAGGTGTTGATGAGTCAGTGGTGTCATTGTGGCGAGAAATGGTGAATATGAAGATTGAGGCAGAAGATGAAGATGATGAGTTTTAGCACAGCAATCCCATTCCCATTGACAGCATCGGAATTCATGAGGTAATTATAGAATTACCTCTTTCTTAATCTAGAAACAAAGCCCCTAAATTCTTAAAATCAAAGCGCAAAGGTATGGGAATACCTTTGGTGTGATTAAACTCTGTATGAGTTAGAATCGCACCTTTCCAGGTAACATCCTGGACATTGGAACGGGTGAAATCGGCCTCGCGTAAATTGGCATCACTTAAATCAGCGCGGTAAAGATTGGCCTTAGAAAGATTAGCTCGACACAGCAGAGATTCACTTAAAAAGGCTCGCTCTAAGTCAGCTTGAAATAACTCGGCTGCGGTTAAATTTGCCTGATTTAAGAACGCTTGAGTTAAATCCACAGCCACCAAGTTAGCATGAGAAAAATCAACTTGATTCAAGAATGCACCCATTAAATTACTCTCAAACAAATTAGCATGGGATAAATTAGCTTGAGTAAAAAAAGATTGACTTAAATCACTTCGTCTTAACATCCCATAACTCAAATTCACCCGTCTGAGATTAGCTTGATTGAGTAATGATCCACTCAAATTAGCATGACTTAAATCTGAATCACTTAAATTAATTCCACTCAGACATGCATGGCGAACCATCGCTCCTTTTAAATCAGCTTTACTCAAAAATGCCCCACTTAAATTAACTTCTTCTAAATGGGTTCCACTCCAATTAATGCCATTAAAATTCCCTTCTTTTAAGGTTGCTCCCCTGAGATCCGGTACAATTTCAGGATGACTCTTGCGCCAAGCATTCCAAGTGTCTATTCCTTCATGAAGTAAAGCGAAATGTTCTTGATTGGCCATAACAGGGATGACAGATGAACTAAGGAGTAGATGGATTTTCTTGCAGGTGTACTTTCCTACGGATTGTGAGAAGGTCAGGTTGTATAGGAACCTAAAGGCTTGCCAGATGAGAGGTCTTTATTTTAAATGAGAGGAGGTTGGTTTTTGAATCTCATTTCTCAAGGGTGGGGTTTATGGGCCCCGAATGTAAGATTTAACTGTTTGTCCTGTTGCCGATCGCTGAGGGAGGGTCTGTGACTAATTGTCCTGTTTGTGGTACAGAGTATATTGAAGGAACCACGAAACTCTGTAAAACCTGTGGTTGGGATTTAACCCCAGAGTCTATTCCCGACCAAGTACTACAAGTCCTCCTGCAACGAGAACGCCTACGTTTAGCCTGGGCTAAAGGGGTTTGGGCTAGGGCTAGGGAATTAGCCTCGCGAGTGAGGTTACAGTCAAAACTGGGGGAAGTACAGTCTCAGTTAGAGTTAGCCACCCAAGAGCGATCGCTGCTTCAAAGTCAACTGTCTCAAGTATATTCTCAAATAGAGGAAATTAGTCCAGCCCAACTCCAGGCGTTGTTAGTCAATCAGACGGATGGGGGAGAAACGCTGATGGAGTTGCAGCAAACTCAAACCCGGTTGCAACAGGAACTAAGCCAAACTCAAGAGTTACTGGAATTAGCCCAATCTCAAATTGGCTCAGATGGGTTAGATTTAATCATTGGAGCACTACAAGATCCATCTATTCCAGTTAAGCGAGCAGCTTATTTATTACTCAAGCGGAGTGGATCTGTGAAAGCACGAGAAGCGCTAGAAGCCTTTAAGCTGGAGAGTTATCAGCTTTTTTCTTGTGTGTATACTGGGGAACATGACGGGCCAGTACGGGCGATCGCCGTTTCTAGTGATGGCCAATGGGTGGCAAGTGGCAGTAATGACCAAACAATTAAAGTCTGGCATGGGGAAACGGGAGAACTGGCTAGAACCCTGATGGGCCATAGTGGTTCAGTCTTATCCATCGCCATTTCTGCGGATGGAGAAATTTTAGCGAGTGGCAGTAGCGATCGCTCGATTAAGGTCTGGAATCTAAAAACAGGGGAATTGATGAGTACTCTAGCGGGCTATTCTGGAGAAGTGTGGACGGTAGCCATTACTCCCGACAATCAAATTGTGGCCGGAGGCAGTGAGGATAAGACGATTAAGCTGTGGAATTGGAAAACGGGAGAGTTAACCAGCACGTTAGCAGGCTATGCCGGAGGAGTTCGTTCGATTGCTATCAGTCGCCAAGGGGATAAAATTAGCGGGGGAAGTAACGATCAAACGATTAAGTTGTGGAATTTAGACCGCAAAGAGTTACTCTATACGTTAACTGGCCATAGCGATCGCGTCCGATCGGTTGCCATTAGTCCGGATGGTCAACGGTTAGCCAGTGGAAGTAGTGACCAGACCATTCGCTTATGGAATTTGGAAACCGGAGAAGTGGAACAAGTACTTTCAGAGCATACAGCGGCTGTAACTTCGGCGATCATTACAGCAGATAACAAGGTTCTCGCCAGTGCCAGTGATGATTGTACAGTAAAGTTATGGGATTTGCAGACAGGCAATTTATTGCAAACCTTTACCGATCATCTGAATTATGTGGTTGGGGTAGCCATCAGTGCCAACGGTGACACCATGGCCACAGGAAGTTTCGATCATACCGTGAAAATTTGGCGAGTGGTGGCTTAAAAGAGGAGAATAGTTGCCGATTGAAATGAGGGAAGAACCATAATGATTCAACAAAAGGGGCGGAGTTTAATAAAAATCTGGGCAATGCTGTTAAGTTTTGGCATGGTTTTAAATCCTCAATTGGCTTGGGGACAAGAGTTACAGGAGTTGTTTCGCCAAGCAGAAGAAGCACGGAAGGCGGGAAATTTTCAAGCGGCTGAGGAGATTTGGCGACAGGTTATTGAACAAGACCCGAATAATGCGCCCGCTTACTTGGGGCTGGGGAATCGCTTGCGAGATCAGAATAAACTAGAAGAGGCGATCGCGGCTTATGAGAAGGCGATCGAGGTCGATCCGAATTATGCTTTTGCCTATGTGGGGTTGGGGAACGCCCTACGTTCAGACGATCAGTTGGAAGCGGCTAAAACTCAATATGAACAAGCCATTGAGCTAAATCCAAATTTGCCTGGGGTGTATTGGAATTTGGGTAATGTGTTGACTGAATTGGGGAATTTAGAGCCGGCGATCGCTCAATTTCGGATTGCCCTAAAACTGAAGCCGGATTCTGTGCCGGTTTATAATGATTTGGGCGATGTATTGCTGCAATTGGGCAATGTGGAAGAGGCGATCGCCATTTATAATGAGGCCATTAACCTGGGATCGCGCTATCCGTCCACTTATGTGGGATTAGGGAATGCTCTGCAAGAAAATAATCAGCAAGAGCAGGCGATCGAAGCCTATAAAAGTGCGATACAACTTGATGATTTTGAGATCTCTGCCTATTTTGCCTTGGGCGATATTTATTATCAACAGGAAGATTGGCCGCAAGCGGTGGAAGTCTACCAAGTCGGCGTTAAGCTACAAGAAGATTATCGCGTGTATATGGCTTTGGGCTATGCTTGGCAACAGTTGGGGAAATTGCCAGAGGCGATCGCAGCCTATGAAAACGCCATTAACCAAGACCCAAATGGAGTGCAGGCCCACTACAATCTGCTCGAATCCCAACGGTTATTGGCTCTAGAAGAGACCTCTAACGCTTCAGAGGATGAAAATGAGGTTTCAGAGAACCCAGAAACCTTGTCGCCTTTAGCCCCTATTGCTCGGATTATCACCCCCATTGCTAATGGCGTGAATATTGGCACGGGTTGGGTCGTGCAACGGACGGAGGATCGGGCCTTGGTAGTCGCCAGTCGGGAGGCGATAGCCCATGCTTCTTCCTTAGAAAACGACCAGATTCAAGTAGAATTTTTCCAACCTTCAGAAGCCGAACTTCTACCCCGCTACAGCGCCAAACTCATGCATATTACCCCAGAAGAAGCGGCCACGAATTTAGTCGTTTTAGAAGTGGCCGGAATTCCGGAAACGATTCAACCCTTAGAGATCAGTACCGAATTAGGCGATCGCGACGTAGAATTAATTGGCCATCCCTTCAATGCTGACCCTTGGCAAACGGTTAGTGGAAGTTTGGATACCGATGCTCAACCCCTTGAAATTGAGGCAAATTTAACCCAAGGATATGCAGGTAGCCCCATTTTCAATCAAGATCGACAAGTCGTCGCTATCTTAGGCAATGTGGGAGAGAGTCGCACAGAACACGAAACTCTGTTTACTCCAGCCATCAGTGAAACCGGAGTTGTTTATCCCATGGACTTAATTAAGGAACAACTTGAAGCCTGGGGAGTTTGGGAAACTGAGTAATACAGGGTAAAGGGAGTAAGAAAGCTCAGATGACTAAAGGGCGATCACCCTCCCTCCTTCGCTCTGGTTAAGCTAAAATCAGATTGATCGCCTCTACCCTGTTGATTATGGCTCCAGTCTCCACCTTAGAGGAAACCCTCAAGCACTATTTTGGTTACGATCAGTTTCGTCCGGGCCAAAAGGACATTATTGAAACGACGCTGCAAAACCAGGATGTATTAGTGATTATGCCCACAGGAGGGGGAAAATCCCTCTGTTTTCAGCTTCCTGCTCTCTTGCACTCTGGGATAACGTTGGTGGTTTCTCCCCTCATTGCTTTGATGCAAGACCAGGTGGATGCGTTGCAGGATAATGGGATTGGGGCTACGTTTCTTAATAGTACCTTGAGCGCTGAAGAAGTGCGATCGCGACAAACGGCCATCCTCAACGGTAAAATCAAGCTCCTCTACATCGCTCCCGAACGCCTGATGGCCGAATGGTTTCAGCCCTTTCTGGATAGCATACAGGAAACGGTCGGGATCTCCGCATTTAGCGTTGATGAAGCCCATTGTGTCTCCGAATGGGGTCATGATTTTCGCCCCGAATATCGGCAAATGGCCCAGTTTCGGCGCTGGTATCCCCAAGTGCCTATTATTGCCCTCACTGCTACGGCAACTGACCGGGTGCGTCGAGATATTGTCCAACAACTCCATCTTCAGCATCCCTATGTGCATATAGCCAGTTTTAACCGTCCCAATCTTTTCTATGAGGTGCGGACGAAAACGCGCCAAAGTTACGCTGAACTGTTTCAAATGATTCAGTCTGGGGGGTCGGGAATTGTCTATTGTCTCAGCCGTCGTCAGGTGAATGAGTTGGCCCAACGTCTGCAAAAGGACGGAGTTTCCGCCCTTCCTTACCATGCAGGATTAGAAGATTCAGTGCGTCAAAATAACCAAAACCGGTTTATTCGGGATGATGTGCAAATTATGGTCGCTACTGTTGCCTTTGGTATGGGAATCAACAAACCCGATGTGCGATTTGTGGTGCATTACGATATTCCTCGCAGTTTAGAAAGTTACTACCAAGAAGCAGGACGCGCGGGACGAGATGGCGAAGCTGCCCGGTGTTTGATGTTTTTGAGTTATGGGGATGTGAAGCGAGTTGACTGGATTATCGAGCAGAAAACGGATGAAAATGAACAGCGTATCGCCCGTCAACAGTTACGCCAGGTGATTGATTATGCCGATGCGACGGATTGTCGTCGGTCAATTATTTTACGATATTTTGGCGAACATTTAGAGGGGAATTGCCAAGGTTGTGATAATTGTTTGAACCCGAAACCCACGCAAGATTGGACAGTTGAGGCGATGAAATTCCTCTCTTGTGTCGCTCGATGTAAAGAGCGCTTTGGCATGACCTATATTATTGATATACTCAGGGGTTCCATGAGTGAGAAAGTGTTACGCAATGGTCATGACAAACTCTCGACCCATGGTATCGGAAAAGACCGGAGCAAGGATGAATGGCGATTGTTGGGGCGATCGCTCCTCAATCAAGGTCTACTCAGTCAAACCACAGATGGTTACAGTATCCTTAAGCTCAATCCCCAAAGCTGGGCAGTTATGCGTCATCAACGGGAAGTTTTAATTGCCATTCCCCCGCAACGCAAGCAAGAACAAAAGGTTTCGTCTTTAGCCAGAGAAGCCGAGTTATTATTCCAAAACCTCAGAAAACTCCGCAAACAAGTAGCCGATGAACAAGGTGTTCCCCCCTATGTGATCTTTGCTGATTCAACTCTTATGCAAATGGCCCAACGTCGTCCTCAAAGCCTCACTGCCTTATCCCAAGTTTCTGGAGTCGGCAGTTATAAATTACGGCAATATGGGGAACGCTTTTTAGGAGAAATTTGCCAATATTGTCAGGAACAGGGATTAGTAGAATTTACAGAACCTGCGCCTCTTCCTCCCAGTAGTAATGAACCTTCAGAAACTCAAAAAGTCACTCTAGAACTCCATCAGGAAGGCTTCAGTATTAAGGAAATTGCCGATCGCCGAGAATTACGAACAACAACTATTATTAAGCATTTATCAGACTTAATTGAATTAAATCAACCCGTAGATTTAGACACCTTGGTCGAACCCGAAAGACAAGAGAAGATTATCAAAGTACTAGAAAAGCGCGGCGCAGTCTCTTTAACCTTGCTTAAAGAAGCCTTAGGAGAGTCCTATACTTATGATGAAATTCGCTTAGTGCGTGGCAAATGGCAACAAGGAATAGGGAATAGGGAATAGGGCAGAAGTGTTGAGGCTTGAGATAAAACAGTTTCTCGATTGCGGTATTCCCCATCATGACATTGTTCTGGGCTTTCACTCTCCCGTCAAGCGACCCGATACAGGGTTTGCCCTAGGATAGAGTGCCATATCAATCATCTTCTCTAATTCAGAAAATCCGGCTTGAAAAAGTGGGCAACTGGAATTTATTCAAATACGGTTTACCGTCAATCGCAATCGTGTCGTTCTCATTTTGCCAATTTGAGAACAAGAGATATAGTCAATTCGATTAAGGTTGAGACACAACAATTTATTTACAATGCCGGTATCTGTAGGGGCGAACGGCCGTTCGCCCCTACAATTATGTCTCACTGTTAACCGAATTGACTATATCTCTTGTTGAGATACAGCACTTTGCGCTGTTATGAAACACAAGTTTGAATCCTCAAAGCTATGTACCACAACCCTATTCCCTATTCCCTATTCCCCAGCGCAAAGCGCTGTATATAGCGTTCTCGTTCTACACCCAGAAGTTTTTCTGCGGTAATGTCCAGATACAATGCAATCTTCTTACTCAGGAGTTAAGCAACTTTGGGAGTCAGTATCGCGGGAGTCAGTGCTATGGTTGCGATCGCTCCACTTTTATTTTCATGAATTAGTGAACCGTCTGAGCAAATTGTCGAATAACTCATCGATTTTCTGACAATCAGAAACTAATGTCCCACGCTCATCACGAAATGTGCGATCTCGTTCGCCCTTGAATGATAGCCAATTAAAACTGGTGGTAACCGCAAAATTAGTATCTGAGATAAGGATCTTAGCATGGGTATCTCCCAAGCGTTTAAGTGTGAAGCATGTAGAGTATCGTTTTGCTAATTTTTGTAGAGCTTTTTCAACCTTAATATCTTGTGAATAACGATTTTCGTCTTTCTCTCCCAAACCATATCCAATAAAAACTTGGACTCCTCGTTTCAGTAGATTCTCAAACTCCTGAAGAAACCATCGGTTGACTGAATTAGCCCGAATCCACGGAGAAATAATCATTAAACGTTCCTGAGTGTCTTTCAAAGCCTCTTCTAGTAGAGGACGATGATCGTACATTTCTAGCAAACGTATAGGACAAGAAGAAATAACAAAATCTAGTTGAGCTTTAAGTTCTGCTATCCTTTCATCCTTTTCGTGCAATTCTTGACGTAATTCATCTTTTTCATTGACATCATCTATCCGATCTAGCTGCTCCTGTGTAGATTTTATTTGAGAGGTAACTAAAGCTACTTCCTCAGCTACATTATCTAGATCGACTAAATTCTCCAAATGATTATTTACAAAGTCGTTTCCTAAAATCTCTTTTGCAAGTTTGAGAGGCTCATTTTCCTGCAAAGCATCAAGAATCTGGCTTCTAATTTTCTTGGCTCCATTTGAACGAGCGAATGCTGCCTCATGCTTGCTTGACAGAAGACCATCAACAATAAACGTGACTTGAATTTCATCACTATCTTTTGCCTTGTACACAAGGGCAGTAGATGGCTGGAAAAATCTTTGCCTACGTTCAATTGCCTTTAACGCTAATACATCTAACCCATTGTCATTCTTATACTTCAGTCCTTTGCTATCCCCAAGAATTTCACGAATGATTTGATCGATATCCTTAATACTCAAATCAGATAATTCTGGAGGACTCTTAGGTGAAGGTTCAATTTCTAAAATTCCTTCATACCGTAAATCTTTTGGCTTTAGTAAAGCCTTCTCAAGTTGACCGTACCAACGCGGGATTCGCAGCAGTCCATCAAAATTAATATCAAAAGTCCGTTCCTCTGGAACAATGATTTTAGCTTCTTTTAAAGTCCTTTCACCCTTCTTAGTTAATTTCCATGTTTGAATCTGTGAAGCATCAGTAGCAATTAAATCTATATCTTCACTCAGTCGAAGATTTACCATTGCCTCCCTCGTTGTTGAGAGTTCCAAACCTAAGAATGCTGCGATTTCCTCCTCAGACGACAACCCAGCATCAATCGATCTTAGAACAAACTCCTCAATTGGCGGAATAGGTTTGCGAATCTGAGTGAGAACATCAACGGTAATTTTATAAACAGGCAAACCGACTTCTTGGCAACTAACTAAGTCAAAGCCAGGACGGTTATCATAGCGACGTAGATCCTCAGAAGAGATAGAAATAAACTCTGATTCCCGGTTCATAAGCTCGTCTCCACGCAAATGCAGTCTTCTGGATTTTGTTCGATGTAGTGCAAAACGTCATGTAGAGGACTATGATTCAACGATCGACAAAACTGATGATCGCCTACAATTAAAAGACCAACTCGCCCTCTGGATAAGGCAACATTCAACCTAGCTTCATCGCGTAAGAAGCCGATTTTTCCATCTTTGTTGGAGCGAGTAATAGAATAAATTAGGATATCAGCTTCACGTCCCTGAAAAGCATCAACGGTATTGCACTCAATTGCTAATGCCTGCAAGCCAGTTTGTTTTGCATCTAACCTACGCTTCAGCAATTTCAACTGTGCCGCATAACCACTTAAAACTGCTACTTTATAGTTCCTCTGGGCTTCCATACCTGCTTGGTTTAGTTGCTTTAACCATTGAAAGATGACAGTCACTTCACAGGAATTATTAAAGCTAGAATTAGCACTTTGCTCGCGACTGTTAGAAAGCTTTGATGTCGTTAACCACGTAACAGGTTTTGGTAAAACCCTACTTAAAACCTTATCGATTTCAGGGCCGCTACTTTCTAGTTTACCATCATAGAAACAGGTGCTAATGAGTTTACCAATTGGTTCTACCATTCGATGTTGAGTAGCCAGCATTTTCTGGCATCCATCCGGTAAAATTCTTAAAAGGCGATCGAACAAAGTTTCCTTAACATTGTCTGGAGTCAATTCGTATTGCTCAAGAAAACCAGTATTTCGGCTGGCTTCATCCTGAAAGGGTGGAAGTTGTTTTGGATCTCCTACTAACAGCCACTTTTTAGAACGCGACATTGGTACTAAGACTTCTGTCGCAGTTGCTTTGGAAGCCTCATCTACAATGCAAAGGTCGAATTCAGAATCGTTAATTGCCCTTGAAATGCCGATACAAGTTCCAGCAACAAGTTGCGATCGCTTAATTAATGGATCGTTAAATCGTTCATTACGACCAAATTGATCGAACCATTCTGTTTGCAGGTTTATAAGTTGCTGAAGTAATTTAGCGTTGGGTGCATTTGGATCAATCAAATTATTGCTCTGATGCTCTAGATCTACACTGGTCAATTTTAATAACTCATTAGCTTTGAGTTTAGTTATTCCCTGAAGACGCTTGACTTTTTGCTTTTGTTCATCTCGTAAAGATTTTGCCTTTTTCTGTAATTCTTCGATTTCTTCGTTTAATTGGCTAAACCCTTCTTCTTGTAGTGCTAATATTATTCGTTTTTGTTTTCCTTTCAAACTTACTAAATCAGGGTGATTTTCTCCTTTTTCTTGCGTTCGACGCTGTAGTTCCACCCTCAAATTTTCTATCTCTAGCACAATATTTTTGAGTCCCTGGAATAAGATTGCTTTCTCCAAATGTTTTTGAGATATTCCATGATTTACCGACCAAGCAGCTAGAAAATCTTGACTTTTGGCTAGTGCATCCTCGCGCCATTTCTCCATTTGCTCCTCTAAAAGTAATGAGTGAACACCTTCTGAAACTCTTTCTGGACTGCCAATTCGGATGAGTTTCAAGTTGGGATTCTTAGCTTGAATCCGTTCTAATACATTATCTAGCGCAACATGAGTCTGAGAGCTAAGTAAAATTCGTGCTTCAGGATTTTGTTGCAGTGTTTGTAGAATAACTTCCGTGATAAAAGTTGTTTTTCCCGTACCTGGTGGTCCCTGTACCAACAAGAAGTCTTGCATTGAGAGAGCAGATCTCACGACTTCCTGCTGTGATGCGTTTAAATCTTGGATAAACTGAACTTCAGACTCTAAAGTAGGAACTTTAATTTCATCAGGGTTGATTAATAGATTTCGCAAATCAGAACGAATAGCGCGATCGTATCGAATGGCATCTAAAGCACTTTTCTGTCGATTAATCGCAATTTCAGCCAATCGAGTATCGAAAGAAAGTTCACCCTGTTGAGGTAGTCGATCGGTTTGTCCGTATCTAACATATAGGTGTAATTCATCACTTATAACTTCTATAACATCTCCACCCAAAAGGCTGAACCCCTTAGAGTTTTTGACATGACGGGACTGCCCAACAATATCATCTTCAGGCAATTCTGCTAATTGAAAAATCACTCGATTACGATCAGTTTTGAAGGTAAGATATTTAAGAGATTTCTCCCTCTGCTCTTCCCAATCAGTCTTGGCTCGCAAAATATCCCACCAAACTTGAAATACCTTCTGTTTATCTTTCTCAATAACCTG
Organism: Roseofilum sp. Guam; assembly: GCF_017746735.1. NCBI lineage: Bacteria > Bacillati > Cyanobacteriota > Cyanophyceae > Desertifilales > Desertifilaceae > Roseofilum > Roseofilum sp. Guam. The sequence continues at coordinate 94,684 of NZ_JAGHZN010000001.1, forward strand.
CTCTTTGATATTAGACTCATGCTCAACAACTGCATCTTGTAGCTCCTGAATAATCTCTACAGCTTCATATGAATAGGTTGGAGTGCCAAACTTAAGTTGATATGGCAAACTCCATGCTAGATCTCGTCTCTGTTCCAGTTGAGAATGAGGTGTATCCCAAGCATTAAAGATAACTAGATGGTTTTTCTCTCTATCATCTACCTTTACATGATATCGATAAGAGCTACCGTAAACTTCGTAGTGATCTCCCTCAGGGTTACTATCATTATTTTTGAATTTATACGGTCGTATTCCACAATTTACTTCACCATTGAGATCGTCAAGAATAATCTTATGGATTTCATTTGCAGAATAAATACTTAGCATATCTTGCATTCTATTTAAACACTTTGAAGTTAATTTTAAGTAGCAAGATTGAACCTTAGATTGCTGATTTCGAGATCGTTTTTGCTGAATAGCGTCTATTTCTGCTAACAAGACTTCTGCATTTGGTTGCCGTTCAGCAGGATCGGTTGCAATAGACCGTTCAATAATTTCAATAATCTCAGGTGGTGCATCAAGATCAGCGATCGCCGTTTGAATACTAGCGTAGTCAACAAGGTCAATATTTGTCAGGCATTTTAGTGCAACCACCCCAAAACTAAATATATCACGGCTATACTGATAAGAACCATCATCCTCTTCTGGTGGTGTGAAGGGACGAGAAACAAATTCTCGTAATGTGACAGTCGGTTGGAAATAACTTCTAAGTTTCGAGATGCCAAAATCAGCTAACTTTATTCTGCCATCTTGCCCGACGAGAATATTGCTGGGTTTGAGATCTCGATGAACGCATTGACGCTCATGTGCAAATGCAAGGGCTGTAAGTATTGGACGAGCAAGCCTTTCCCAGTAAGAGTCCCATCCCTCTAATGGAGACTCTTTAAGAAGTCCTTCTAAATTGTTCTCCATCCATTCCAAAACAAGGAATTGTTCTTTGGTTTCTTTATCTTGCCCTGAGTCAAGAAGTTCAATAATGCTAAGGTGTTTGAGTTCTGCAAGAATTTGCTTTTCTCGTCTGAACGATTCTGATTGAACTCCTCGCTCAATTTGCCCATGTTTAAAGACTTTGACTGCTACTTGCTGACCCTCTTTTTGGGAGTCAATGGCCTTATATACGTCTGCCATTCCACCTGAACGGGGGTTAGGCAGTAGTAGGTAGCGATCGTTAATAATGCGAGGCATATTTGCGTGTTTAACTGGTTAAGTTAAGTCTTCCTCCGATCTTAGCCCAGCCCTGCATTGCTGGGGAGATTTTCCTGTGAATAGGTGATAACATTACCACTAGCAGAGGGTAGTTCAATATCTGTTTCCCTGGCGTTACAGACTTAAGCGAGAGCAGAACTGGGTGATTTTAGGGAGATCGCCACCCTCATCTATCCTACCCCTCTTCAGAATCCCACCGAGATCCAAAAGCAACTTACCAATGGGCGATCGGTAATGGTAGATTAAACCCATACTCTCTAACCATGAGGAGAAAAAATGAAACTTCGCAACCTACTCATTGGTGCTGGTGTCGCCGCCGTCGGTGGAATTGGCACAAAAATGGCCGTTGATTATTTTCGCAACCGAGGTAAAGAGGAACCTGTAGCAGGAAACCTCAATGATGATGCAGCCGCAGAAGCCGCAGAACAAGCAGCCGTAGCCCAAATGGCCTCTTACTCGTCTGGCGACCCAGTAATTCAGTATGTGAGTGTAGAACCAGAGTCTGTACAAGGCTTTTTAGATGCGAGTTTTGGTGCTCCTGGGCGCTATGTGCCCACCCGTGCCCCGAAAATCTTTGACTACCAAGACACCCAGTATATGGTGATTTGGGCTTACGATAACGACAAAGAAAAGAATCAAATGTTGGCGTTTGTCTATACCGATGCCGGGCGGCAAATGGTCGCTAGTGTAGGGTATACCGCAGATGCAACAGACTATAACATTAACCTGCAAGAAACTCCCATGGCAGTCGAAGTTAATGGCGAGCAAATCACTTCCGGTCAAGGTGAAACCGGTGGCACGGATGAAGTGGATTTCATCCTCGCAGGTTCTTAAAATATAATGTAAGGCATAAGATGTTCAGAAACCCGGCTTCTTGAAGTATCCCTTCGCCAACATCGAAAACGTCTTTATGGGTAGGTTCGGTTGAGGAATGAAACCCAACCTACCGAAAAATGACAAAGGTATTATTGAAGAAGCAGGGTTTTGCCAATAAATCGATATCAATTAACCATTTAACTTAATTATTGATTAGATTTCTGTGCTTGAAACTCAGATAACGCTTGATTCATCTGATTCACCCGCCGACACAAAATGCGAATAATATAGACCGCTACCCCTGGCGAAACTTCGATCGCTTCATACAACTGCTGCTGAGTTAACAAAAGTATCTCACATTCGTCAACTGCACGGACAGAAGCGGAGAGAGGCGCAGCATTGAAAATCGACATCTCGCCGAAAAAATCGCCCTTACCCAGTTGGGCTAACACTGCATGATCCTTAACGACTTCAACTTTCCCCGATAAAAGAATATACAGTAATCCCCCCTTTCGCCCTTCATCAAGAATCAAATGACCGGCAGGATACCATAATTCCAGTAAAGCAGCATTGAGATGTTCCAAAATTTCCTCATTCTCAATTTCCTGGAAAATGGGAACTTGCCGAACAATTGCCAAACGTTCATTGAGATCTAGCATAGAAACTTACCTTTGGTTGTTTTGAAAGGATCGATCTCGGTCGTCACAGACCGACTGATCTACAGTGACAGAAAAAATGACTCAAAAACTAGAGAGCTTGCGACCAACAATGGCTAGGTAGTCTAAGGAACGGTTATCCATATACCCTCGATGTCGGTAGGTTTGGGTCTCAACTATCTTAAAGATGTTGGGATGGTTGACCCAGGAATTTTGCTGGTGAAATCCTGCTTCACTCTCATCTTCCCAGAAATACTGAGCGACATTAAAAGCGACCCATCCCTGGGGAGTAATCTGATTAAAGATGAAACTGAATTCTTCTCCAATGTGACCTGGGGCAATGGCTGAACAACACATTAAGCAGTTGAAGTCTCGATTCGTAAATGTATTCCTACTCCCTTGATGCAAAAGATTAAACTCTCCCACATAGTAATTTTCATAAATACCAGGGTACTGACGTTGAGCTGCTTCTGCCGCTTCGGGAATTCGATCAATTCCTACAATAGATTTCACCCCTAAGTTCGCTAAAGTTTGGCCCACTAGGCCGGTTCCTGCTCCCATATCTAGCACTACCATATCTTCAATTTTACCGCCAGCTTGGGTAAATTGTTTCACCAGTAAAGAACTAAGGACGATATGGGATTGGTAGTCTAACTGATTCATCACATATTCGTAGAGAAAGTTGATTTTATAGATTTCAGAGTAGTTGTGTAGCCGAATTTTTCGCTTTTGTCCATTCTGGATTAACCAGAAAAACTCTTCATGAATGGTTAGGTCGCGGACACTTTCCACCTCTGGTAATTCTATTTCAAAATCCACGTTCTCAATGTCCATTGTTCGTGTGTGTAATAGTATAAAAGATTGGTTCGTCGGTCTTGATTAGCTATAGATAACCAGGCGATCGCCGATTCCAGACTCCGATCGCCTAACTTACCACTCGACTGAGCAGATGATATTCTGATCGGTGTAGGGTCAGCTTTATTTACAGGACAAACCGGTGCTGGACATTAAACAAATCCGAGATAATCCACAACAAGTTCAAGCCAAACTGAACAGTCGAGGGCCAGATTATGACCTCCAGACTATTTTAAACCTCGATCGCCAACAACGAGACCTAGAAACGCAACGCAGCCAACTGCAAGCGAAAAGTAACGAGATTGGCAAACAGGTGGGGCAACAGATCAAATCGGGGACTTCACCCCAATCTCCGGAAATTCAGGCGCTGAAGGAGGAAGGAAACCAAGTTAAGGCCGAACTTGCCCAACTTGAACCCCAAGAAAAAGACCTCAAAGCCCAAGTAGCCGAGTTACTCTTGCCCTTACCCAATCTTCCTGATGATTCTACCCCAGTGGGTAAGAGCGAGGAAGACAATGTGGAAGTGCGGCGCTGGGGGGATGAATATTTACCCCAGACTCCGAATATTCTCCCTCACTGGGAAATTGGGGAACAATTGGGCATCTTGAATTTTGAGCGCTCTGTGCGGATTGCCCAAAGTCGCTTTGTGACCTTAATGGGGGCTGGAGCAGCTTTAGAGCGGGCGTTAATTTCGTTTATGCTCGATCGCCATATTCAGGCCGGTTATACAGAAATTATGCCCCCCTTCCTGATTAATAGCGACTCTCTCACCGCTTCTGGGCAATTACCAAAATTCGCCGAAGAGAGCTTTAAGTGTGAAAAAGACGATCTGTGGCTCACTCCCACCGCAGAAGTCCCTATTACTAGCCTCTATCGGGATGAAATCCTTAATGCAGATGAGCTACCCCTCTATCATTGTGCCTTTACCCCCTGTTTCCGTCGGGAAGCGGGAAGCTATGGACGGGATACGCGAGGCTTAATTCGGCTGCACCAGTTTAATAAGGTAGAGATGTTTAAGTTTGTGCGTCCGGAAACCTCAGCCGAGGAGTTAGAAGCCCTGGTACAGCAGGCAGAGTCAGTTCTGCAAGCTTTGAAACTGCCCTATCGGGCGATCGCCTTATGTACCGGAGATTTAGGCTTTTCCGCCGTGAAAACCTATGATTTAGAGGTCTGGTTGCCCTCATCTGGCAAATATCGGGAAATTTCCAGTTGTTCCAACTGTGGTGATTTTCAGGCACGACGCGGTAATATTCGGTTCCGTGAGGCGAAGAAAAAAGGAACCCAATATCTCCATACTTTAAATGGATCGGGGTTGGCGATCGGGCGCACGATGGCGGCTATCTTAGAGAATTATCAACAACCCAACGGTGCGGTGACGGTTCCGGAAGTCCTGCAACCCTATTTAGGACGGGAAGTTTTGTAGGGAATTACCGCCTACAATAAGAAAATAGTGTTGTTCAGTGTTCAAGTTTATCAACTCCTATGGGTTATTTGGCAGCGATCGCAGTTCTTGTAGTTTTGATTATTGTGCATGAATTGGGCCATTTTTTGGCCGCCCGTCTACAGGGGATTCATGCCAACCGGTTTTCTTTAGGCTTTGGCCCCATCTTATGGAAATATCAGGGGCCAGAAACAGAATATGCGATTCGAGCCATCCCCCTAGGGGGGTTTGTCGGATTTCCAGATGAAGACCCCGATAGTACCATTCCCCCAGATGACCCCGATTTACTCAATAATCGTCCCTTATTAGACCGGGCGATCGTCATTAGTGCCGGGGTAATTGCCAATTTGATTTTTGCCTATCTGGTTTTGGTACTTCAGTTTGGGTTTCAAGGGGTTCCTGATGGCATTAATTATCAACCCGGAGTCTTAGTTCCTCAAGTCCTCTCCAGTGATACTCCTGCCGCCCAAGCTGGTATTCGTGTCGGAGATATTATTGTGAGTATCGATGGACAACCATTAGAGGCTTCAGAACGTGCGATTGGTGTAGTGCAAGAAACCATTCAATTGGCTCCCAACCAACCGTTAAACTTGACCGTTGAACGGGAGAATAAAATAATTCCGTTGCGAGTCACTCCTCAACCCGGGCCGGATGGAAAAGGACGGATTGGGGTACAGTTATTTCCCAATGGTACGCCCACCTATCGATCGCCTCAAAGCCCGTTTGAAGTTTTGGGTTTAGCCGCAGAGCAGTTTGAAGATATTGTGGTGCGGACGGTTCAAGGCTTCGGTCAACTGATCACCAATTTTAGCTCTATGGCGGGTCAAGTGGGTGGGCCGGTGAGAATTGTGGAGGAAGGGGCTAAGTTAGCGCGATCGGATTCCGGCAGTTTACTCTTTTTTGCTGCCATTATTAGTGTGAATTTGGCCATCTTAAATATCTTGCCCCTACCTGCCCTCGATGGGGGTCAATTGGCGTTTCTCCTAGTTGAAGGTTTGCGCGGTAAACCCCTGCCCACTAAAGTCCAAGAAAATGTCATGCAAACCGGGATTATGTTGTTATTAGGTTTGGGAATTTTCTTGATTATTCGCGATACCACCCAATTGGAGTTTATTCAACAACTTTTAGAGTAATATCAACTCAAGGAGAGTAGGGGCGATAAATTTATCGCCCCTACTCTTCAACGCTACACAGAGGGTAGTGTAATAGTGAATAGACTGCCTTGACCGAGTTGACTGGTAACCGTCAGATGACCTTGATGATGATGGGCGATCGCCCATCATCATCAAATCACCCGTATATCCCGTATCAATAACTGATCTCACTGTTTTAAAGTGTTTTAAGCAACCTTTAACCCATTCTCAACTTCCTGAGTCGGACGTAGCAATATGGCTCGACCATTCTCTTCAACAACTGCAAGAACAAGAACTTCCGACTTCACACCGGCTACTCTTTTGGGAGGGAAGTTCAGAACAGCAATAACCTGAGAATTTATTAGTTCCTCCGTTGTGTAAGTCTCACTGATTTGAGCTGAACTTTTCTTAACGCCTAATAAACCAAAGTCTATCTCAAGAATGTAGGCGGGTTTCTTAGCCTTTTCGTTCCACTTAGCTGATTTGATAGTGCCTACACGGAGGTCAATCTTCATGAAATCTTCAAAAGAAATGCATTGTGAAGTATTCATTATTTATGTGCCTCACCCAAGTTTTTTGATTTGTTCACACCAGTTAAAATTCAAAGCATAGGCATCCTTGAAGTAATCAACTAGTCTATGAGCATCATGTTCCAAAATAGTTTCTTCGATCATTCTTCTTGTCATTTGCACATGGTATTCTTCGGCTGGATCATCTCCACCTACATGGGTTTGAAAATAGGACAGGCTATCTTTTTCGATACTGCATAGTTTTGCAATAGATGACCATAAAGTATTAATCATGACTCCAGCATGTGTCTCAAATGCTACTATGTGAGACACCCTTGTTACAGGATCTAGAGTAGACAAACCATATTCAAGTTTTTTTCTATCACTTCAGTCAATTGATCCAAGATTAGCTTGCTGAGTAGCATTTTTCTTACTCCATTAACTTTGATTATAGATATGCTCCTACTTAATGTTTTATATTAGACAACAGGTTTTGTCAAGTATTTTGCATCCCAACTCCGAATATTACACATTTTATCCCGTAAGTCCTGTACAAATTGAGCAGGTTCCAATTCCTGCATAATCTGAACATTCATAAATTGGTGCTTCAAAAAGTGGGAATGGAATGTCAAGTTCAGCCAGTGTTTTTTCCTTCATGCCCAAACCCGTTTCAGAGTCAGCGTAAACCCTGGTAAAACCGCCTCCCCAGACAATATCATCGGATTCTCTAACACCTCAACGGCTTGACCTGGACGGTAAATTTCCACCTGTTGATTTTTCGGGTCAATCAACCAGCCCAACTGCGCCCCATTCTCTAAATATTCTTGCATCTTTGCCCGTAGTTCCTTGAGGCTGTCGGTTTTCGAGCGCAACTCAACTACAAAATCTGGGCACAATGGAATAAAAGCGTCCTGCTGTTCGGGGGTAAGGGCATCCCAGCGATCTTGACGAACCCAAGCAGCATCTGGAGAGCGGTTCGCACCATTGGGGAGTTGAAATCCTGTGGAAGAGTCAAAAGCTCGACCTAGGGTATCGTTGGCTTCATACCAAACACTGAGTTGACCGGTGATGCTGAGGTTACGATGACCCGTATTGCCACCTGTGGGAGGATTCACAATTAATTCTCCTGTTGCAGTTCTCTCCAATCTAAGTTCACGATTCGCCGCAGCCAGCATTGTAAACTGCTCTGGTGTCACATGCAGCGTCAATTCTTGGGGAAGCTGGAGCCATAGGGATTTTTGAGGGGGAGCCTGGACGACCATCATTGTGCTTTATACGGCTATTTTGGTCCCATTCTAGCCAATTTATGCCTCGATTTGAGCGATCGCATGTCTTAAGACTCAGACTCTACTCGCATTTTGAGGCTGCTTTTTGCTGTTCCTTTCGTAATCTAGTGTCATAATGGACGTGATGCTAGAAACCTTGACATAATCTGAGTGAGTGACAAACCGACTAGCCAGCAAGCCCAGGGACTTTATCGAGTTGCTTACCGTTTGACCAATGTCATACCCTGGCTGGCCATTCAGAAGCATTGAACTGGTGAGAATTGATGAGCGTACAGGAAACCTCTACGTCATTGCAGGAGAGGATCTTGACTTTGAAATTAAACCCTCTGGAGGATATGAACCATGACTAATGTTGAATACCATTCGATGAGTCTGGATGAACTTCGCAGATATATGCTCACTCATCGAGACGATCGCGATGCCTTTGAGATTTATGTCGATCGCTCCAAAAATGAAGGTCGTATGGTAACGCTCGACATGAACGATCCAGGTTGGGAACAACGACTGACGGATAGAATCGAGTCTGGAACAGGAGAAATGAGGGATAGGGATTAGAGATAGAGAGACTTTTTCCGGGGCGGTTCCTCCCAGAGGCTGCTAGAAACCCGGTTTCTTCCCTGGCGAAGGGTTGAGCAGAAACCGCGTTTCTGGGTTGAGTTAAGAATCGGATTCTAACAATTCGGCGATCGCCTGTTGCTCTTTTGGAGGCACAGGCGGTGGCACGGCACGGGTATCCGTAATCAACCAATCTAAAGCAGCCGATCGCACATCAATCGATGCCCCGGTTTTATCCACACAATACCGTCCAAAGACCAGTTTATCGATCAGCCGCACATCTGCACCCAGGCGAGAATACTCAAAAATCACGCTATTTTCCACCGTTGCCCCGCTACAAATATGACAACTCGGGCCAATCATGGCTGGGCCGACAATTTTCGCACCATCTTCAATTTTGGTCATGCCGCCAATATAAACAGGCCCAGTAATATCCACTTTATCCCAATTAATCGCCACATTAAGACCGGTATAAATACCAGGGGAAACCTCGTGTCCAGGAATCGACACATTCTTAATTTCTCCGAGCAGCACCCCACGCACTGCTCGCCAATAGTCCGGCACTTTGCCAATATCAACCCATTGGAAATCCATGGAAATACCATAAAATGGCGCTCCCATTTCCACTAACTTGGGAAACAATTCGCCTCCAATATCATATTCCTGGCCAGAGGGAACATAATTAAGCACTTCTGGCTCAAAAATATAAATTCCGGTATTAATATCTGTACTAATGGCTTCTTCAACGGAGGGTTTTTCTTGGAAGGCCTTCACCCGTCCATCCTCATCGGTGACGATTACCCCATAGCTAGAAACTTCCTCTTTGGGAACAGATTTCATAATCACCGTGGCGATCGCCCCTTTTTCCTTATGCCACTTAACCGCCTTCGTCAAATCCAAATCAATCAGGGCATCGCCACACAGAACCACAAAGGTATCATCAAAAAACGGATTATAATCTTGAATTCGGCGCATTCCGCCTGCCGAGCCTAATGCGTCCCCGACCAGAGTTCCATCAGATTCAATTCTTCCTTCAAAAGAATAAGCAATTTGAACCCCAAACCGTTGTCCGTCCCTAAAATAACTTTCGATTTCATTGGCCAAGTGGCTCACATTGACCATCACCTGGTCAAAACCATGCTGGCGCAATAGTTCCAGGAGAAACTCCATTACCGGTTTTTGTAGGATGGGAATCATCGGTTTGGGAATGGTGTAGGTGATGGGGCGGACACGAGTTCCCTTACCAGCCGCCAGAATCATGGCTTTCATAATTGTCTATTCCTCAACCACAGTTTTTTGATCACTACGGGTGTTCCAATACCTTAATCAGGATTGACCGATCAGGTCTTGGAGTTCGATAACAACCTGATCCTTGTGTATATAGGTTATCAGTGATTTTACTTCTTAACCTTGGCTTCTGTCGATTTTTGGCCAAAAAGTCGTTAAGCCGGACTCAGTTCGCCTAGGACGCGGATTTTTAGGTCTTGATAGAATTCTTCTTGCTTTAATTCGACTTTGGATTGGGCGGAGAGCAAAAGTAAACCCCAAAAGGTACCCACGCGATCGCATTGGGGATGGGAGACGAGCAGTTGCTCGAGTTCCAGCCATTCCGGTTGCTCTTCCTCAGCCAACCCATATTGACTGAGAAACTTCTCTAATTTTTCCGCCACTTCTGATAAGTTTTCCTCATGAGCCAACTGACGGATAGCTTTGGCTGTTTGAGCGCGAGAAAGGGCACGACGACGTGGTGACTTCCCCGAGCGATCTGCGAGCGTTTGGCTCATGGTTTGCAGTTGATCGATCAGCTCTTGCAGAGTTACTCGCCGTTGTTTCACCGGTCGTGCAATGGCTCGGCGACGCAATTGGTTTTCTAAGCGGAAAGGAATTCGAGGACGACTGCCATCCGGCTGATCGTCATAGTCCTCCATTTCGGCTGCTAAGTCTTCTGGAGAGAGGTCATTGCTATCTTCTTCTAAGCTTTCAGCTTTTAAGAGGACTAACATAGAGGCGTAGAGAAACACCTGACCTGATTCCGATAAGTCCGCCCGATTCACACTCTGGTCTTCGGGAGTCATGGCAGCACGGGCGTTAAGCTGCTCTAAGACGCGATCGATCACATCAATGACTTGCACATCCCAAGGATCGATTTCCCCCCGTTGAGCCATTTCGATCAGTAAGGAAATCCCCATATCTTGGGGAAAAGGGGAGGATTCCCACGATCGCAATTCCTCTGGTCGATCCGACTCCAAGGGAGGTAAGGAAGCAGAATTCATTAAGTGTGGACTCCAGATCGCGCTAGACTTCTCTTCTACTATAGCGAAGGGGGAATTCTACGTTACGGGCAGGGTAATGGTAAAGACACAGCCTCGATAAGACTCCGTTTCGCTGGTGCAAACGCTCGCTGAATGGCAGCTCAATTTACCCCCATGTTTTTCTTCCACAATTTGCCGACTAATCGAGAGTCCTAAACCCGTCCCTTGTCCATAGGCTTTCGTGGTATAGAGATGATCGAATATTTTATTCTGAATCTCTTCGGGAATACCCTTGCCATTATCTTCAATCGTAATAATTACTTCCCGTTGGGAAGGCGACAATTGGGTTTGAATTGTAATTTGGTTGGGATTGCTTTCAATCTCTTGGAACGTGCGTCCTTGATTCGATTCATCTAAGGCATCAATAGCATTCGCCAGCAAATTCATAAACACCTGGTTCAGTTGACCCGGATAGCAGTTGATTTCCGGCACATCTCCATACTTTTTGATAATGGCGATCGCTGGGCGCTCCTCCGTTGCTTTCAAGCGATGTTTGAGAATTAGCAAAGTGCTATCAATTCCTTCATGGATATCACTGCTGACCTTACTCGTTATATCCGATCGCGAAAACGTTCTCAAGGACCGACTAATATTACGAATCCGATCTGTTCCTTCGTGCATAGAACCAATCAAATCTGGCAAATCCTTCAGTAAAAAATCCAATTCAATTTCTTCATAATGGTCTTGAATTTCTAGATCGGGTTCTGGATAACACTGTTGATATAAATTTAGATGTTCAATAATATCCTGAATATACTGCTGGGCGTGGCTTAAATTTCCCATGATAAACCCCACTGGGTTATTAATCTCATGGGCAACTCCTGCCACCAATTGACCCAACGTAGACATTTTTTCATTTTGCACCAACTGCACCTGAGCATCTTGCAAATCTGTAAGCGCCTGTTGCAACTCAGCAGTTCGATTGTTTACCCGTTGTTCCAGCTCTTGAGTTAACGCTTGCAGGGCGACCTCAGCACGATTTTTTTCTTCGATTTCTTGCTTAAGTATTTCATTTTGTTCGGCTAACTTCTCAGCCATCTTCCTCAGCCTCAAATGTAGCCTTACCCTAGCTAACACCTCTTCTTGAGAAAAAGGTTTAGTAATGTAGTCAACTGCTCCTAACTCCAGTCCTTTAACCTTATCCACCGTATCGGATAAAGCTGTCATAAAAATAATGGGAATAGCTTCCGTATCCGGATTGGATTTTAACTGTCTACAGGCTTCAAATCCATCAATTCCCGGCATCATAACATCTAGCAAAATTAAATCTGGAGGGGCGTAGTTCACTTTTTCTAAAGCACTTTCTCCATCTCTAGCAACCCTAACCTCAAATCCAGATTCATCAAGAAAATCAGATAAAACAGCTAAATTATTGGGATTGTCATCTACAATTAAAATAATATTCAATTCGGGATCGCTATTCTTACTCATGACTGTCTCCTCTGAGGCTCTGATAATGAGTTTCAATGAGTTCGAGGAGTTCTTTTTCCTTAAACTCTTTTGCCAATCGATTGACTTGCTCACAGAAAGGACTCAGATCCGGATTAGCTTCAGCAATTAAACTCACTTTCTTTTGCATTTTCTTGAGATTTCCTTCCATTGCCAAGCGATATAATTCGGCTAGATTTTCTCGATCGGGGATCGAAAGAGTCTGAGAGGATTGAGAGACAATTGGAACCGCCAGATGTTCATCTGTTGTTTCGATGGATTCTGGTTGAGTAATCCACTCAATATTTAAGCAGCTTTGAATCTGTTCTAGAAGGCGATGAGTGTCTAAGGGTTTAGGTAAAAATGCATTCGCACCGACTTCTAGAGAGCGGTTGCGATCCTCTGCAAAGACACGCCCAGAAGAGACAATAATGGGTAAATCTTGCCAATTTTCACGCGATCGCACTTCTTTGATTAATTCAATGCCATCCATAACCGGCATGTCTAAATCAGTAATGATTAAATCGGGTACAAATACAGGCAGTAATTCGAGAGCTTCTTCACCCTGACTCGCTTGCGTGACGGTAAATCCCATAGGTGCTAACAGATTAGTAATAATGGAGGGAGTTTCCCAATGAGCATCAACGACCATAATGTTGACACTTTCCAGTCCTTCAAATCCAATAATTTCTTTAGACTCCAGAGCAGTAAACTCCTCTGAAAATTGTAACACTTCAGGCAACTCTAAATCGAAAAAGAATAAACTTCCTTGACCGAGTTCACTTTCTACCTGAATTTCACTGCCCATCATTGCCACTATTTTTTGACTAATGGCTAATCCCAACCCAGTCCCTGAAGCTTTTTTAGATACATCTCCAACCTGTTCAAACGGCAAGAAAATGGCTTCCAGTTTTTCAGAGGAGATGCCAATACCACTATCTTGAATTTGAAAGCGAATTTTATGGATTTTTTGTTCTTTTGTATGATTTTTTTCTAAGGTTTTGATCTCAAACGAAACTTGCCCGGTATCCGTGAATTTAATTGCGTTGCCGAGTAAATTAATGAGAACTTGACGAATTCGTTTTTCATCAGCATGGATGCCATGAGGTAAGGCTGGATCGGGGGAATAATGAAAGGCGATTCCTTTTTGATCGGCACGAATCCGACAAATCTCGGCAACTCCGTCTAAAAAGGTATTAAAATTGATATCAGAGGGATCAATTTCTAGTTTTCTAGCTTCAATTTTAGATAGATCTAGAATATCATTGATTAGGGTGAGTAAGTGAGTGGCACATTGATGGATAATGTCAATTCCATCTTCTTCTTTTTCGGGGATATTGGGAGAGCGTTTTAAGATTTGAGTATATCCTAGAATACCATTCAGGGGAGTGCGTAATTCATGACTCATGTTGGCGAGAAACTCGCTTTTCGCAGAATTAGCTGCATCGGCTGCTTCTTTGGCTTCTTTTAACTCAAATGTTCGCAATTGCACCCGAATTTCTAATTCCTCGTAAGACTGACGAAATCGAGCCGCCATTTGGTTAAAAGACCGAGACAAAATTTCTAGTTCATGAATTTTAGGTAATCGAGATTGATAGATATTTAAAGTTTGATCTAGGTTGCCTGCTGAAATTGATTCTAAGGCGTGAATTAAGTTCAAAATGGGTTTAGAAATCCAGCGGGCTGTTACTAATCCTAGACTGGCTGCCACCATCAAAGCGAAAAAACACAGTAAAATGGTATTGCGGATATTTTCATAAATAACTCCCCTAAAGTCTGAATCAGGGATGATAACGACAATTAACCAATCGAGACCTTGATTGTTTTCGAGGGGAGTAACTTGGACAAATTGTCGTTGATGCTTAAATAAAAAATTGAGTTGATAGGATTCCTGGATTTGCTCAATATTTCCCCATTCAGTTTGTATCTGTTTCGTCGTTAATCGAATCAGGGCATGGGGACTATTTTCTGCGGCGATTGGAAAGGCGGTTTGGGGTTGATTGTTGGAGGAGAGTTCGGGCAGAGAACTGGCAATTAAATCCCCCTGACTATTCATAATAAACGTTTGCCCCGATCGCCCAATCTGTAAGCCTTGTAAAAAATCGTTGATTTGGACTAGGCTGAGGCTGGTTTTGAGAACCCCAGTAATTTGGCTATCATTCTGGTATAGAGGCTGGCTTGCATTGAGGATGAGTTCTGGGGTTTGACTGGGATAAATCTGTTGTTGAGTCCAAATTAGATCTTTGTTTTTTAGTGCTTCTTGATACCAGTTTTCCTGACGGAGATCCATAACAGAGTCTTGAGTCGATGACGACTGAGGATTTCCTTGGTTATCTAGAGTATAAATATTAATCTTTGGTGAAGGCTTGGGGCTACTGACAATCCATTCAAACGAGAAAGGAGTCAAACGATGATTAACGGCACGGAAATAACCATCGGTGCTGGCAAACCCAATTTGGGCAATCTGGGGAAACAGTTGAATTTGTTGCCATAAGTGAGTGCGAACCGCTACTTCATCATTGATGTTTAATTGACCGCTGGCGATCGCCTGTGCATTAATCTGATTAACTAAACGAGGCGTTTGCAGATAGGTTGCTAGATGTTCATCAATGCGAGCGGTGAGTTCATTTCGCAGTTGAGTCGTCACCTGTTCAACCGCAGTTTCACCATTGCGTAGGGAAAACCAACCGGTTAAACCCACTGCGGCAAAAATCTGAATTAGAAAAGGTACAATCAGAACCCAACCAAGCGGTACTTGTTTAGACTCTGGAAATAAAGGGTTTTTAAGTTTCCCTGCCATGAGCGGGTTTGAAGGGGAGAAAATAAAAGGATGGATTGATGGGATGCAACAGATTTAATCTTCAATAGTAGCATAAGGTAAAAAGGGGAGGGGAGAGTGTTCGAGGTGAACAGTCTGAAATGAAGATCCCCTTTATCACATCCTCACCGCGCTGTTCTCATTAAGAGTTGACCTGATTACGTGCTTTCCAAGCCAATTCCAGTAATTTATTCCAGCGCTTTTGTAATTGCTTCGGGGTGCAACCGATGGTCGTAGCAATTTGAGCATCTTCAATTCCCGCTTGCTTGAGTTGGAACAGTTGTTGCTGCTCAGGAGCCAATTGATTGAAGAACTGTTGCCATTGGGAAGGAGCCATGCCGAGATTTTGATCGAGATCTGCACCGAGCCATTGGTGAACTAAATGCCAGTTATGGAAGCGGGAAAATTTCTCTACATGGTACTTAAACCGTTGTTGCAGATAATCCCGTTGGCGAGGAGTCAAACCGAGGGTTTCATCAATTTCGGTAGCTGAGAAGTCTTGCAGCTTGAGCTTCAGGTAATCAATACAATCAAATTGTTCCTGAGCTTCGAGATATTGGGTTAATTCCCGAATCACACGATCGCGCAATACTGACTCTGAGGGATCGACCGCACCAGCAACCATTTTCTCCCGAATTTGATGGAGTGCAGGATCTCTACTATACATTTGCGCTTCTTCCGTCTTACCCGACTCCACTGCCATTTCCATATCAACCGACATCTCTTGCGGTTGACGGCGAGAAAACCCTTGCGCTCTGAGGACAATCAAGCGTTGGGAAATGCCCCCCGGTAAATTAATCCGTCGTTTGGCATATTGTTCCGTAAACGCCATATATTCAGCTAATTCCAGACGAGTGCGAGGGCTATAGTCTTGAGTCAGTTCATTTTCCCGACGGAAAGCTTTGAGGGTTTCCACATAAAAGCTTTGCATGAAGTCTTCAATTAAACTATAGCGAGCCTTAAATCCCAACCGAGCACTACTTTTCGCCACATGGCGATATACCATCACACTCAAATTACTATGGAGTTCGGTGCGACCTTGATGGGAGCCAAGCTTATAGTATTGCAAGCATTTTTCAATCCGGTTATTGGCTAACGTCCGTTGCCAAGATTCAATAATTCCCGATTTTTGAATGCGATCGCTCTTTTGGCAAATGCGCTCTACTTCCCGTGCCATCCGTTTAGCTACACTCTGAATCGAGCGGCAATTAATCTGCATCGCACTGCGAATCTCGCGGCTAATTAACTCTAGTAAAGCGTCTACATCCATTACCGTCTCAGAAGACTCCGGAATTTCCTCCTTAACGGTTGCACAAGAATTAAGAACGGTTAAAGAGGGTTGTTGGTTAATTTGATGGGCGTTAGAGAGGGTAGCAGACTGGCTGGACTTGGTATTCATAATTTCAATCTCCTTTGGGTTGAATGCACTCCGGTGATGACACCGCTTCGGTTGGAATTCCTCGCGCTGTCTATACTCTGACTGTAGGTGTCCCTCAGAAAATGAAGGGGTGCTACTGTGGCACTCTTTGATCTGTGCAGATCTACCCCATCACAGGAGCGCAGGAAAAGACTTGGCGATCGCACCTTCAGGTGCGATCGTCCAAACCATTGTCAACGTTAGACTTTAAGCTATTTTGAATTCCCTGATTTGGGGGGAGAGTCGCCAACCCCCAGAGAACTCCTCAGTAGGACAATTGCAGGACTGGCTAAAAAATATAGCAACCGCCTTGGCACTTAGGACAGACGTATAATTCTGGAACCTAAAATCTATTGCCTTTCCCTAGACTGTGTGGGGTAGATGCCTCTGAGGTTCCCTGATTCCTTAACCCCTAAGAAGATCATCAAACCCTAGGGGTGATGATCCTCCAGATTAGATCCCTTGCATAAATGGGCAGAATATGAATAGTAACGCAGGAATCCTGTATCTAATACCTATTCCCTATTCTCTCACCTTCTGCAAGAAGTCTATTTAACTTGCTTCGGACACCCAATCCGATGCTGCTTCCCATCCCAGACCTTCACGCACAATTTTTGGTTCCATGGCGGTTAAATCCAAAACGGTGGAAACTTGGGATTGAACCGGTAAACCATCATCAATAATGATATCCACCAGCTTATCGAGACGGTCAAAGAGTTCTTGTGTAGAGGTATATTCGGGAGCGCTGGGAGTAGCGGACATTTCCTCATCCCCCACTAAGTGCGCGGAGGTGGAAATCAGAGGATTATCTAGGGCTTTTAAGAGATCTAAGCAAATGGGATTATTGGGGACTCGAATTCCCGTCGTCCGGCGTTTGGGAGACATCACGAGACGGGGAACCGCCTTGGTTGCAGGCAGCAAGAAGGTATAGGGGCCAGGAATTAAACGTTTCATAGTTCGATAGGCCACATCACTAACTGTGGCATAGCTGGCCACATTGGAGAGGGAAGAACAGAGGAAGGTTAACGGTTTATCATTAGAGAGTTGCTTAATCCGTCTGACGCGCTCAATGCCTGATTTAACATTGAGATCGCAACCGATCGCATATACCGTATCGGTTGGATATAACATCACCGCTCCATCCTGAAGAGCGCTTTTGATCTCTTGGAGGGTTCGCTGTTGCGGTGTTTCTGGATGCAGGGTATACAAGATTGCCATAACTTGGGGGTAGATGAATGAATAAAATAGGGTATCTGGATTGTCCCACCGGTTTAGCCGGTGATATGTGTTTGGGTGCTCTGGTGGATGCGGGAGTTCCTCTAGAATACCTGCAAGAGGAATTAAAATCCTTACAGATTGAGGATGAGTATCAGTTACACTCTGAAAAAGTTACTCATCAGGGTCAAGTGGGGACGAAGGTGCATGTGGATCTGATGCATTCCCACGATCATCATCATCATCATCACGATCATCCCCACGGCTGCCGCCATTTACCGGAAATTGTAAAAATGATTGAGGAGGCTAAACTTGCGCCACGAGTGGAAGAGCGCAGTTTAGCGATTTTTCAACGTTTGGCTTTAGCTGAAGCGGCAGTTCATGGAATTGAACCGGAGCGAGTTCATTTTCATGAGGTGGGGGCAACGGATGCTTTAGTGGATATTGTGGGGACTTGTTTGGGATTGGAGTGGCTGGGGATCGATCGCCTATTCTGTTCGGCACTACCGACGGGAGGGGGTACGGTGAAGGCAGCTCATGGCATTTTACCGGTTCCCGCTCCAGCGGTGTTGAAGTTGTGGGAAATGGCCCAGGTTCCCGTTTACAGTAATGGTATTGAGCGGGAGTTGGTTACCCCGACAGGAGCGGCGATCGCCACTACATTAGCCACCAGCTTCGGTTCTGTTCCCTCCATGCAGTTAGAAAAGGTAGGATTAGGAGCAGGATCGGCCCAGTTACCGCTACCCAATTTAGTCCGTTTGTGGGTGGGTTCTCCAGGAGAGCAGGAGGGTTTAGAGCAGATAGCGGTGTTGGAGACTCAAATTGACGATCTTAGTCCCCAGGCGATCGGCTATTGCTGCGATCGACTCTTTGCTGCGGGAGCATTAGATGTCTTTACCCAACCGATCATGATGAAAAAATCCCGCCTAGGCGTACTATTAACCGTCATTTGTCCACCCGCTCAAATTACTGCCTGTGAAACAATCGTATTCCAGGAAACCACCACATTAGGCATTCGCCGTACCCTCCAAGAGCGTTCCATTTTGCGTCGAGAACTCCGCACTCTAGAAACACCCTATGGTTCAGTTCAGATTAAATTAGCCTGGAGAGGTGACCAACTCTCCAATCTACAACCCGAATATGAAGATTGCGCCCAGCTTGCCCGCCAACATAATCTTCCCTGGCGACAGATTCATCAAACTGCCCTAGAATTAGCCTTACAACAGTTCGATCTTTCAACCATTAATATCCACTCCGGAAAATCAGTGACTCATGGTTAATTGAATTCACTATCTAGCAGAGAAAGGGAGAGTTGGGACATTTTCTATTGCTAGAGTTCCTATTGCCTCAAACCATAACCCAACTGTCCTAACCAACTCCTTCTCTGCTATACCACAACCCTATTCCCTATTCCCCAGCGCAAAGCTCTATATCACTCCTCTTCTTCCAGGAAATCTTCATGATTTTCATGGACAA
This sequence comes from Roseofilum sp. Guam, assembly GCF_017746735.1. Classification (NCBI taxonomy): domain Bacteria; kingdom Bacillati; phylum Cyanobacteriota; class Cyanophyceae; order Desertifilales; family Desertifilaceae; genus Roseofilum; species Roseofilum sp. Guam. The sequence goes on from NZ_JAGHZN010000001.1 coordinate 113,846, forward strand.
AATCCACTGGCTTATCCATATTCAGTTGGGAAAAAATTTGATATTTATCTAAATTTGATTCAGTCTGACTACCCAAGCTTTTTTGGTCAATCCGAACTAAGTTGTATTGGACATTATCCGCATAAATCGCAAAGGCAATATTCAACACCTCCATGAAATTAATCAACCACTTACATTCCTGTTCTGGATAATTTTTGTAATAGCTAATTAAATCGGCAATCCGAGCTTCGAGGTGAACCCTAGTTGGCTTACTGATTAAGATGAGTTTCAGCATCATTGTCACCAACGTCAGAGGATTATTCTGAGCTACCCACAGCACAAATAAAGTCGAAGGAGTAGTGCGATCTTCAGTCGTCAGATATTCTACAACTCGGTTACACGTTCTCAACTGTAGCGCTCTAGTTACGGGAAGACCATCATAGTCAGTATACACATTTTCTAACTTAACAGATAATTGGTTTTCAATCAAATGGATAAAAGCAGTATCATTGACTGAAAAAACGAGGTAACGCTGAAGAGCTTGCTTAAATTCATGATAACTAATATCCTGAGTTTGTTGTAGAAAGATATTGGCTAAATTAAGATAGTTGTATGGCCCGCGTCTGAGGAGGATGGTTTTAATCAGATGTAAAACTTCATCGCCTAAACGAGTCGGGTTTTTAGGCGCTTCATCAGTCCGCTTATGGGTAAGCTGAGACCGGGTTGTGTACATGGCTAAATCAAACTTGAACTTTTCTTTAAGTTCTTGAGATCGTACTTTAGCAGCTTGGCGTTGTTCGGCAGAGTTTTGGAGATTAGTGTATTGGGGAACTAACAGATAGGACGTGTAGCGATCGCTCCAAGTCTGTTCTTCTAAGTCAAATTTAGCGCAAAAAAGTTTAATTCCTTCATAATCAGGACTGTTGATAAAGTTTAGCGTCCATGCTTTAAGTCTCTTAATGGGAATAGAATGGCTATTACGACCGATTTTTTGAGCTTCAAAACTGCCCACTAAATCCCGCACGGCATCATGATGTCTGCTCGCTTCCCAGTTGTTAATCAGAATATAACAACAGCGTTTTAAAGTATGGGAAAAATTTTCTTCTTTATTGGCAAATACAAGAGAAAACAACGCCTGATTTACCGCTGGATCGTTAATTTCAGTATGATCGATAAATAATCTTCTGAATTGTTGCAGAACTTGATCTGGACTATCTGTTTTAACAATAGCTAAGAAATAACGATAAATGGTCTCTTGATATTGACTAGTATTTTTTCTTAGCTCTGTTGTTTTGAAACCAGAGGGTGGATAGTTTTGATCCATTAAGCTAGATCCCATGGTAATTGCCCCTTTTTCGATGGTTCTGCACCCCAAGCCATATAGCGCAGCAATTTTGTTTAAGCTTTGCTATATTAGAAACTTTTGAGTTATCTCATTAATACGATCAAATCCTACATCAAATCAGAGGATTCCAATTTTTCTTTACTTATCAGGTTAACCTATTTCCGGGTCAATTGGGTGTAATGCCAGCAGGCTCCCAGGTTTGTGCAAAGCAGGGAACAATAGGCAAGACTATATTTTGCCCTTCCAATAACCTTAACCAAAATTAAAACTGTCTTGATTCGTAGTGCTGTGATACAGATCAGATGGTGCATTAGCAACAGACTAGGGTAATGGTTTTTACCCATTCTTCCATCTTTTTGTAATAATTATGGCAAGGAGGGCCTAGAAATCTCAAGTTTATTGAATTTTTTGGGTATGGGCGGAGAGAGACTCGAACTCTCATACCCGAAGGTGCCACATTTTGAGTGTGGTGCGTCTACCAATTTCGCCATCCGCCCTTGCGAGCACTTTCAGAATTATAGCCTATTTTTAGAGTTTGCAACAGGTTTTCATAATCTTGGGTACTTGCCCATCGATCCACTTCCCTAGCGCGGAGTACGGGAACTGGGTGAGTGAGTTCAGCATTTTGTGCTTGTTTGAGCAGTTGACCCAGTTCGCTATCATCAATTTGATCGTAGGCACGGGCTTGATCAATAAAGGCATCTAAGTTCAGTTGGGGGGCAAGAGAGGGCGATCCACCCGCGAGTTTCATTAAGACGGACATGACGTTTCTGGGATTTTGGCTCACTAAGAGGGCGGAGCGATCGCAGGAAAATTCTGCACATCTTACCCATTCCATTAACTGGGTTTGCAGTTGTTGTGCCATGAGGCTTCCCCAGGCGGGGACTAAACTAGCTCCGAGTACCATCAAATTCGCTAACGTCAGGTATACCCCATGGTCGCATTTGAGATGGCCTAACTCATGGGCAATAACGGCTTGAATTTCTTCAGGGGTGAGTAGTTCAATGAGGGAGGTATGGACGACCATGAACGGTTGCCGTCCTCGCATGGCGAAGGTATAGGCATTGGGAACCGGATTTTGTTTGATGTAGAGCTGGGGCGGTTCGAGGTCTAAGATCCGGCTGGCTTCTAGGAGTAGCTGGTGTAAATGGGGCAGTTGGCGATCGCTCACCAAAATACTTGAGGCAATATTATCCAAATAGAAATATTTTTCCCCCAGTGGAGCGAGTAAATTACGGATCACCATATCCAGTCCGGGCAATTGCTTGAGCGCTTGTGTCGCTTCTCGATCCAGGGGATGACGGAAATGATCGGCTTTAAGTCCTCTTAAAATTAGTTTTGATAACTCCATAGAACACTTCAAGTTTCACAATTAGGGAATTGAGCTGAATGCACAGAACCAACTTCCCAATTATTGTAGCAACAATTGCCAAAAGGGGGCTGAATCTTCAACCCCCTTTTGGATGGTGAGCCTTTTCAGGATGTGCCGAAAAAGCGCGATCCAGGAATTAATTAGAATCGGTTTGAGAGCGATGATAAAATCCTAGCCTCCATAGTCTGATTCAACTTGATTCAATCTCTAGGCGGTTTCGAGCCAATCAAAGATTTGATCGAGTTGCTCTAAAGTGACTAAACCATATTGCCATAACACCATAGGTAAGGGGCCGGGATCGTGCTCGCATTGTCTCATTGCTAAGGAGATCGAAGAAGAAGAGATAGATAACTCGTCTTGTAAAAATCGAATTAGTTTGGCGTAGCTTCCGGGGGACATAATCAAATTTTTCACCTCATTGTCTTAAAAGTGTATTGTGAAATCAGAATTTGTTAATTGGGTGGTGGGGGAGTCAGTTTATATTCTGTCCCCATCGTACAAGCATAAATCAAGAGATTTAATCCTTGATGTGATCTTCTCCCATCTTGAAATAGGATCTCGATCACATTCTGATCAAAGCTAAGAGTCTGATAAACCGGATCTAAAGTTCCGGGGGATCTGGACGGTTCTGAGCGCAGCTTGACCCGTTTCACTAGATCTTTGGATATTGATTATAACTTTATTAGGGTTTAAGTTCCTAACTTTATCAAATCTTTACGGTTTTGTAAACCCTTTTACAGATTTTTAACGAGTTTTGCCTTTGGGGATCAACTCTGAGCCATCGAGATTGGAGACTAAACGAGCAAAAACCCTTGACCCGTAAGGGATCTGGAAACAGATTGGGTAAGGGGGAGGGGGAGGGAGGAATCGACAGTTGTGTTCTGTATATTTAGAGAGAATCTAAAAACTGAATCTCAAGACGATCGCCCACTTGTAGACCTAACTCTGCTGCTCGTCCAGAGCGCAACTCAATCACCTGATTGACCGGTTCATTTGGGCCATAAACGGGACACGAAGCTGTGTTACAAGGAGGAACAGAAGCAGCGATCGCCTTCACTTCTCCATCAAGCAAAAATATCATATCTAAGGGAACCGGGACATTTTTCATCCAAAATGTCAGGAGTCTAGAATCAGCAAATGGGAATAACATTCCGCGATTGTCCGGTAATGCTGGTCGATACATTAATCCTAAAGCTTGTTGTTCGCGAGTGCGAGCGACTTCTAGTTCAATGATTTCCCCGGCGATCGCCACTTGTGCGGAGACTTCTAACTGCTGTCCCTTGAAATTCTCCTCAGAGATTGGATCGACAGCAAGAGGGGGAGCAGTCGATCCGGCACATCCAATCATCCCCAAACTCAACAACAGAGCTAACCCTACCACAGCGATACTAGAGCGCTTTGACCTCTTGTAAGCTGCGTTTTGATCTTTGCTAGCTCCTTGGAAAGGGTGATTTAGGAGGATCGAGATGTACTCAATTGTAGAGGAAAATCTGGTCACTGTTCTCTGCTTTCTCATGGCTAAGGTTCCCGCAAAACATATCCAACTCCGCGCACCGTCTGAATGAGACGCTTTTCACCCTCATGTTCAATTTTCAGTCGTAAGTAACGGATATAGACCTCAATCACATTCGATTCTCCCATAAAGTCATATCCCCAAACTTGTTCTAAAATCTGTTCGCGGGTTAAGACATCACGGGGATGTTCTATCAAGCACTTGAGCAGTTCAAACTCCTTCATTGTTAACTCGATCTCCCGTCCATCGCGAAAGGCTCTGCGAGAACCGAGATCCAAAATCAGGTCACTAAAGCGCAACTGTTCATTATTTTCCATATCGCTTTTGATATACAGGCGCAGTCGTTCTAAAAAATCTTCTGTACGATAAGGTTTAATGAAATAATCATCTGCTCCGGACTCTAGACACGCCACCCGGTCTTCTACTGTATCTTTGGCCATTAACATTAATATCGGGGCTACAATTCCCTGTCCCCTCATTTTTTCACAAACGCTTAACCCAGAATCTCCCACTAACATGCGATCGATAATTACTAAATTGGGTTTAATCTGATCGACTTGAGTCAGACAGAGTTTCGGATCGCTTGCCACAACTGGATCGTAACCCGATTCTCGTAAGTCCAGACTCATTTTTTCAGCTAAGTTTGTATCACTCTCAATCACTAGGATACAAGGGTGAGACTCAACGACAACGGTGTTCATAAGATTCGAGGTTACCCCGTAAGGATGCCTGGTTTATCAGGGATTTGAGCGTTTCAGCAGTCTTCGCGATCGCCGTCTGACCCAAAAGCCAATCCCACTGAGAAATAATATTCCCATCATACCCGCTAGGGGATTTTGATCAATACCGGTTATCCAAGAGGGAACCGTTTGTGTATATTCAATCAACTGACCCACATTAATTACATAAAATGTAGCCACTAACCCCGTGTGCAAACCAATGGATAATCCTAATCGTCCATAGGTTGCATATTTTGCCCAAACTAGGGTTAAACCTAACAGCACCAAACCAGGAAACTGAACCCAGGTTCGCAGAATTTCCCCCAAGGGTTTAATAAAGTGCAGCACCGCAAAAATTAGGGTGTTGATCCAAGCACTGCGGTTCGGAGAATAGTCCTGTTGCAGTTCACTCAGGAACCACCCGCGAAAAAACAGCTCTTCTGCACAACCGACTCCGAAACCAACGAGAATGGCTTCTAAGATGACTTGAGCCATTGATGGGGGTAAAGGTCTCCACGTTACCCAACCCATCAATTCTTGTATCGTAAACAATCCTAAGAGTAGAGAAACGGCAATCCACAAACCGGCGAAAAACTCTAAGCGATTTGCTCGGTTTAAACTCACTCCATAGTATTTACCCAGATGGGGAATGGGGTCAACCCATCGAGACCAAACATAAACCAGCAACAGGAACTCGATATACAAAATCCCCATCGCCAAAATACTTTGCCAGTTAGGATCTCGAACCCAGAGATAAATAGGCAAGGCAATGGGTAACCAAACACACAAAAGCACCACCAAAAATCGGAGGATTCTTTGCATGGCTGGTGCTTTTTTTCTTTCCCTTATGGGGTTAGAGGTCTTATTCTTCTGGCTCAATGGTGCTAGTGAGTCCGTGATTATTCAGAGTTTCACAGTAGAACTCAGCATGTTCTTGAGCGCAGGTAATCACTAAGGCTAGTCCACTATTGTGGGCTTCCATCATAATACTCACGGCCTGGGGCTGAGTTAAACTCGATACTGTTTTTAGGAGTGTTTCGACGACATACTCCATGGTGTTGAAGTCGTCGTTATGGAGTAGAACCCGATAACGAGGGGCAATTTTGCGAGTTGTTGACCGTTTTTCAATGGTTTCCACAGACATAGCTTTAGACCTCTGGTGAATGAATCAAAGGAAAGCATTTGTATTTGAGTGATTAAATGCTAAGAACTCTGATTGGCTTGATACAGCGCTCTTTGATAGACCTAAAGTGAAATTATAGCATTCCTTAGGAGGAAGTGTGAAGTTTTGTTAAAGTGTTCTAGGGTAGGTATAGCGCTTGGCACTAGGGAATAGGGAATAGCTTGTATTACTTAGGGTCTAACCCTTCAGGCTGTACTCCTTCAGAAGAGAGAATCGCTGTATACTAGACTTTTAACGCTATAACGGGTGATTAGTGATTCACTACTCTTCAGTAATAATGGAGAACTGGAACAACATCCAACCTTGTCAAATTGTATATTTAGAAGTGAACGGCGATCGCCTCTATACTGAAGTGATTCAGATTGTTATCGCGAGAGGTTTGGCTTGGGTGCGCCCTTTAATTTTGGTGACATCGACTGAGAATGATAGCCCCCTGTCAACGGATCTGCCCCCCTATTATGATGTACGCCAGGGCCCAGATCTCTTATGGCCAGTCCATGCATTCCATCTGGCCTTTGACACAGAAGTGATTCCTATTATTACTCAATTAGGAGCAATGCACCCCGCTGATTCTAAGAGAAGTGAACACCATCAGCAGTTACGATCCTTTATTGATCGTCTATGGAATCTTCATCAGAACCCAGAATCAGAACACTAGGGGTTAGAAACCAATTGAATACGCCCTTCATCCATTTCGCTCATCAACAATTCTAGGGCTTCATAATCGACATCGGAAATATGGCCTAAGCGCGTTAATTCGGCATTAATGGCATTTTCTAGTTCGGGGGTGAGCCGTTTTAGGTAGAGAATCTGTTCTACCAGCCGACGGATTAAACTGGTGGGTGTCATGATTGAACCTCACTTTTTTGATATACCTCTAGTTAACTGTCAATATCTAGGCTCAGATGTGATCGAATTAGTGCAAATTAAGTGACTTCGATCACCAAATGCTGGGGATCATGAGGGATCAAGGTTTAGCCAGATCGATTGGTTAAAGTAATGATACCTATAAGAGAAGTCCCGAAGCTGGGTAACTCTCAAGGGAATGCTTTTAAAATTTGAGTGGGGAGGAGACGGAGACACGGAGAATGGAATAATTCTAAAGGGACGGTTGTGCAAAATGCTAATGAAGTTTGATATGAAACCAGTAGATGAATTAAGACATTTATTATACTCCTCCAATCCTGAAGATAGAGTAGAGTGGGCTGGGCTAGTTATATTTAAGATTCACTGTCAAGGTAATGCCGATCGAGTTCTCCAGAATTGTCAAGAAGCTTTGTCAGTGGTGCTTAAGCAATATGAAAAAGATTGGCCATCTGAAGAAGAGTGGTATAACCTATTGCCAAAATGGTTTGTTGAACGCTGTGGTCCCGAACGTAGTGAAGAGGAAGAGGACGAAGACATAGCTAGGTGGCGAACTCTTTCTCCAGAAGAGCAATTACAAGAAATAGAACAAGAGAAATGGTCAGTAATGGATTGGATTAGTTGGTTTGATTTATCCATTGAACCAAGATACTGGTTTTGGTGGAATGCAATTATTCAAGACTCCAACACTCTATTTATTGCTCTTCAGGTAGTGGACGATCCAATACCTTATGGTTCTTTTTCATGGTTATTGAGAGCATCCGGTGCAATTATGATTCAAGAAACATCGGATGAAATGTTAACTGAATTAGGGGTAAATTTATAGGTTTAAGATGATTTTGTGATTGGTACTCGCTCTGAAGAAACTACAATAGAGCATCGGGATCGATATTTAATTGTTGTAGTTTCTCCCTTAGCTGTTGTAAATCGGATTCGGCGCGATCGGCTCGTTCTTGTTGCCTCTCTAGCTCTAGTTCAGCCCCCTCTGCTCGCTGTTGTTGGAGATCGGCTCTGTCTCGTTCGAGTTCCTTTTCTTGGCGTTCACTCTCTAGCTCTAATTCAGCACTCTCTGCTCTCTCCTCTGGAGTTGGATAGCGATCGCCCTTCTCCTCATACCAATAGAGCCATTCTCTGGTAATGCCTTGATAAGTGCCGCGATCGCTACCAATACCTAAATTCAGTTCCGGTAACCATACCGGTTCCCCAGATAATAATTGATATTGACCCTCCTGAAGTTGATAAACCTCTAATCTCTGTTGCTGTGTTCGCAGAGGATTATAGATGACATAGTAGGGAACTCCCAGTTGGGCATATTGTTGTTTTTTCTGGCTATATTCTCCTCTTCGGGTTTTTGAGACAACTTCTAACACTAAAGTCGGAACTTGTTGCTCTTCCCAAAGAACATAGGATAAGCGTAAACCTTCATCCCTGATTCTGGGGACACCGATACTCAAAAAACCATCGGGGACAATTGCCGGTTGGTTCGGATCGGTGTAAACTCCCATATCTACACCAAAAAACCAATCCATGCGCTCTGACCAAATAGAGGCCAACATTGCTTTGAGAAGAGTGGGAATTAAATCTTGCAGTTCGTTATCCACAGGGGTTTCATCTGAGTCGGGTAAATCTTGAGCTGAGGGTAAGTGATCTCTAGGATAGGATTTGAGGTGCATGAGCTGAACCAGGGTTTCTCTTGATTTTATCGCGATCGCTCTCAAACCTAAAAGACAGGCGAATCATTCCTACGATATCCTAGAGGTTTGTACGATCGCCCATTGGAAACACAGATTATACGAGAGGTGAACTTATGGTTATTGCCATCGATGAATTACTGACCCCCGATATCCATAAACCCGCTCGCTACATCGGTAAGGAATTAGGGGCAGCTTATAAGTCTTGGTCAGAGACATCTGTGCATTGGGTGTTGAGTTATCCGGAATTGTATGAATTAGGCTCATCCAATCTGGGGCATCAGATTCTATACAATATTATTAATGCCCAACCCCGCCAACTGTGCGATCGCACCTATTTACCCGGCCCTGACCTCAGTGCTAAACTCCGGGAGACCCAAACGCCTCTCTTTGCCCTTGAATCTCGTCGTGCTCTGCAAGAATTCGATATCATTGGCTTTAGTCTCAGCTACGAACTCGGAGCCACCAATATCCTGGAAATGCTCGATCTTGCTCGTATTCCCTTCACCTGGGAAGAGCGAAACCAGGGTGATTTTCCCCTAATCTTTGCCGGTGGACAAACCGCTACATCCAACCCGGAACCTTATGCCCAATTCTTTGATTTTATGGCTCTGGGAGATGGGGAAGAAGTGCTGCCAGAAATTGGCTTAATTGTCGAAGAGGGACTAAATAATACCTTAAGTCGCTTAGATTTACTCCTGGATCTGGCGCAAATTCCCGGAGTCTATGTGCCCCAATTTTATCAACCCATGCCAGACGGAAGTGTGCTTCCCTTGCGTGATGATGTACCCGATCACATTTTACGACGAACAGCTCCCCCCATGCCCGCCTATTCTGTGGCTCTTGTGCCCTATATTGAAACTATCCACGACCGTTTAACGATGGAAATTCGGCGCGGATGCACCAGAGGTTGCCGCTTTTGCCAACCGGGAATGCTCACTCGTCCAGCACGAGATGTTGACCCAGATGAGGTGATTGAGGCGATCGAACAAGGGATTCAAACCACGGGCTATAATGAAATCTCCCTCCTTTCCCTCAGTTGTTCCGACTATCTTGCCCTTCCTGCGGTCGGACTCGAACTCAGAAACCGTCTTCAAGAGCGAAAAATTGCCCTCTCCCTTCCCAGTCAACGGGTAGACCGCTTTGATGAAAACATTGGTAACATCGTTGGAGGGACGCGCAAAAGTTCCCTCACGTTTGCTCCCGAAGCGGGAACCCAACGGATGCGCGACATTATTAATAAAGGGTTGACGAATGAGGAACTCTTGCGTGGGGTAAAAAGTGCTTACGATCAGGGATGGGATCGGGTTAAACTTTACTTTATGATTGGCTTGCCTGGAGAAACGGACGCAGATGTGTTAGGTATTGCTGAAACGGTCCATTGGCTCCAGCAAGAATGTTATACTCGCGGTCGCAAACGCTTGGGGGTTACTCTCACTATCTCCAACTTTACGCCTAAACCCCATACTCCTTTTCAGTGGCATAGCGTGTCTACCGCAGAATTTGCACGCAAGCAGGACTTATTACGTGAAGAATTTCGGCAGATGCGGGGAGTCAAGGCCCATTTTACCGATATCCGATTATCGGCCATGGAAGATTTTCTTTCAAGGGGCGATCGCCAACTCGGCCCGGTTATCCTGGAAGCTTGGAAGCGTGGTGCGGGGATGGATGCCTGGTGGGAGAGTCTCGATACGGCCTATAATGCTTGGGAAGAGGCGATCGAGCAAGCTGGACTTACTTGGAAATATCGCCAAATTACCGAAGGAACCTGGCACGCGCTTCCTGACCACCTTTCGGAGAATTCTTCCTCACCTCGACTCCGCTCATCACCTCGACTCCCCTCGGTGAACGCTTCTGAGTCTCTGTTAGAGCAACCCCTTCCTTGGGATCATATCGACACTGGAATTAGCAAAACCTGGCTCAAAGACGACCTCAAACGCGCCCTCGAAGCCACCACCGTTCCCGACTGTTCCTTTGACAGTTGTTCCCACTGCGGAGTCTGTGGAACCAACTTCGGCCATAATATCGTTGTCACTCCACCTCCCATTCCCGCTCTAGAAGTTGGCGACAACACCAAAGTGCCGCCGGTTCAACGCTTACGAGTCAAATGGGGCAAACAAGGAGAAATGGGACAAATCAGTCATTTAGACTGGTTAAGACTGCTTGACCGGGCAGTACGTCGCGCTGGCTTACCGGTTGCCTATAGTGGAGGATATCATCCCGGCCCCCGCATCATGGTCGCCAGTGCCCTCTCGTTAGGCATCACAAGCAGTGGCGAATTAGTCGATTTTGAATTAACCCAGCCAGTCGCACCGGAAGACTTTTTACAGCGTCTTCGCGCCCAACTGCCTGCGGAATGTCCCCTTTACGAGGCGATAGAAGTCCCCTTAAAAGGGAAAAGCAGCGCCAAGTTATTAGAGCGGGCAGAATATCAGATTATCCTAGAGTGTTCTGTGGCTGTTATTTCCCAGGAATGGCAAGATTGGATTCAGGCTATTTTAGACCGTGAGGAAATCATCAAGGAAGGGAAAACTAAATCGGGGAAACCCAAACAGGTTAACCTTCGCGAGCAGTTATTTGAATTAGAGTTAGAATCGGTTCGTGCTGACAGTTTGGCACACATTCGTTATCTGGGCAGTTGCCGCAATGACGGAACTCTATTGCGTCCCATGGATGTGGTTTATTTGTTTGGATTCATTAGTCGTGGTTCTGAAAATTCTTCAGATTCACCGGAGTTTTCCGTGCGTCATACTCACCGCAAACAATTGATTTTATCCGATGAGTAATGGCGCAAGTTCGCTGTTTTAAGCTCATCTTGTCGGGGTTTCTGTGAAACCCCATCCAGTATGATATGTAGCAACGAAAGGGAAAGTTAGGACAGGTTCTATTGCTAGAGTTCCTATTGCCTATTGCCTTAAACCATCACCTAACTATCCTAACCAACTCCTTTTCTGCTATATAACTGTCCTAATCTAACAAGTTCACTGCCATATCATCATTAGTTAGAGGGATAGAGATGCTTACAGACTTGTTTACCTTCAATAACATGATCTTGAACAATTTGCTTGGCCACTTCTGGGGTAACGCGGGTGTACCAGGTTCTATCTCCAGAGTAAAAGACGACGGGACCGAGTTTACAAACCTCTAAGCAGCCTGCGTTCATAACTGTTACCTCAGCACCGGTTTCTTCTACCGCTTGCTGGAGTGCCTCATAGATGGGTTTCCACTGGCGCGAGGGATAACAGCGACTGGAGCGACAGACGGAAAGGTAAGGACGTTTGAGGGGATTGTGCTTGTAGGGAATAGATTGAGTGCCTAACACATAAATCTGGCGTAATTCTTCGTACAAACTCAGCTTTTCTAACCGAGGTTTACCCACGGGTAAAAGGTCTTCATCCTCCCCTAAAAATGGATTGGGTAAAAATAAATTCATCATTTTTTCCCCCGCTCCATTCCAAAATTGAATCCCCCAACTGCGGGGTTGTCCCTTTTCATTCAGGCGACGGTAGAGAGAAGCTCGTTGAATGAGTCGTTGTTGGCGCAGTTCTGGGGGCGTTTTGCATAAGGGCCCGCCTAGGTGTTCTTCGAGACACAGATGCAAGTGCCAGGCTTGGGTGACGACGGTAAGATAGCCATCATAGAGAATACAGATTTTGGGTGCTTCGGTAAATTCGAGTTCTAAGACACTTCCTTCGACAACATGACCAATTTGCACGTCTTGCCAGCGCTCTTGAAATAGGGTGTAGAGTAGAGGACCAGTAACATTGATGGTGCAAGGAAAGTCTTCGTATTCGATCTGGTGTCCTCCATAGAGGGGTTCAACGGTTCGATGGTTCAGGGGAGTTACCCAAGGGGAAAAGTGTGTCATTTTTCTGAGCCGTTTATTGCGGATGAGTTTTGGATAAGGTGACATTTTGGGTACGCCAGAGTAAGAGGTTGTACCCAAGAGCGATCGCTCCTCCCCAAGTCATTTGTTTGACAAATAATCGCCAAACGATCGCCGAGTCCATAAAATGACCGTCACTGAGCAGAGGATAGGCCAATAAAATCAGACCTTGATACAGAACAAAACCACCAATAAGGGCAATCAAATTCCAGAGGAGATGACCAACCCAAGTATGCTGGCTAAAGGTCGGTTTTTGACTGGCAAAGAAGGCAACGCTGAGGATTCCTATTCCCATAAGCGCCCCCCAGGTGAAGGCACTTCCAGAGAGGGGATACCCTCGGATAGCAAAGCCAATGAGTTGATTGATCGACCAAATCATCGCTGAAATGGTGATCGCCTTTCGCTTCTGTAATATTACCCCACTCATAGCAGCAAAAGCGACGAGAGGAACATGGGCATAAATGATATTGCTGGCGGTTCCGAGGGCCAAGAGGACACAAGGGGTAAGATAATGAAGAGAGAGCGCGCGCCAAGCCTGGCTAAAACTGGAGAGATGGGTCTGAGCTTCTGGATAAAGTTTCATCTTTGAAGATACCCCTAAGTGTTCGTACCATTATCTTAGCCCTAAAGCGATCGACGTTTCCCGTTAATAATAGGTAATCAGCGATCCCCCTATTCTCATCAGGAGGACTAAGCCTGATTGGGATTAACCAAGGCTTCTAAGTTGGCAGCATTAGATGGCTGAGGATTATCCAAGGATTGGCTATTCTGTACCCAGTGGCGATAATCCCACAGCAGTTGATGCATCAAACGCTGTTTAATGGTTAAAAGGACACTTCTGAGTAATCCATTCCCCGTATTTTCCATGATATAAGGTGGGGTGAGATTCAAGGGGGGTGGCAGTTCTACTTGCACGACTAAATTGGCTTTTCCATGAAGAGTTGTGCGATCGCCACATTGTTGGGGACAAAGTTTACCTTTTAAGTCCAGATGAAACCGTTGATTAATATATTCAATGCCTCGAATCTGACAACTGACCGATTGCAATTGTACATTTCCGTGAGCATCTGCCCAAACCTTTAGGTCTACCGTCGGTTGGAAGGTAAACATCATAAACGTCAAAGGACGCATTTTCAGCCGAAAAATTTCGTCACTTAAGTGTTCAATTTGACTTTCAGCAGTTAAGGCATTAACGAGACGTTTGGGTTGCCGTAGATAATGCTGAATGGGAATCGGTTGGGGCGGAACATTGAGGTTAACCGATTGAGTGGCACTAAATTGGGTGGTCATGGATGGGTTATGAATGTGCTGATGTAAATTTATTTTACAAAATTCTCACAATTCTAGTGGGGAGCCAGAACCGAGAAAACAACTCGCTACTCAATACAGAGCATTGTTGGAACTATAAATGCTGGATTTTAGTTGCAGATATCATACCCTGTCCTGTATGAAGAATTCAGGCTTCATTGTTAATTTTTATTGACTTAACTCAATAATTCTAATGATCGCCGATAACCGATCGCAATCAACAAGCCAGGCGAGTCTGTCAATCCATCAAATCCCCCATATAATCCCCCCAAACCTGAGCTGCTTGAGCGCTACTGCCATAAGTCGGTGTATTATCATCATTTCCTAACCAAATCCCCGTCACCCAACTGCGACTAGGAATATAGCCAACAAACCACAGATCCACCCCATTATTGGTTGTTCCCGTTTTTCCTGCTTCTCCCCATCCCAAATACGCATTACCTCCAGTGCCCTGACTCACCACTCCTTGTAACAACGCAGTCATGGTTTTCGCGACTTCCGGGGAAAGTACGGAGTAATTCCCTTTCGGATCTTGGGCATAATCATAAATCACCCGACAGGTATCCATTTGATTAGGTACAGCACAGTCACTACTGTCCAGAATGCGGCGAATAGCATGGGGGCGATGGTATACTCCAGAATTGCCAAAAACAGCAAATGCACCGGTCATTTCTAGGGGGGTAACTTCACTTTGTCCCAGGATTAAACCAGGAACCGCCTTTAAGTCAGCATTGATACCCAACATCCGAGCCATACGCACCACATCATTTAATCCCGCATCCTGAGCGATACGCAGAGCCACCGAATTTTCCGATTGGGCCATGGACACGGCCATATCGATCTCCCCGCCACTGCGCTCGCAGCCCCTATAGGATTGACCTTGCCAAGTAAAAGGGGCGCAGGAATAGGTTTTCCAAGGGGAAATGCCCTCTTCTAGAGCAGCAGCATAGGCAAATACTTTAAAGGTCGATCCAGGTTGACGATAGGCTTGCACAGCCCGATTAAATTGACTCTCGCGATAATTTTTACCGCCGGATAGGGCTAAAATTTCTCCGGTTTGACTATCGAGGGTAACCAGCGCGCCCTGGTCAAAATTAAAACTTTCTCCCGTAGTGGCGATCGCCTGTTCCAGATTTTGCTCGGCAATTTCTTGCATCTGCGGATCTAAACCGGTTTCAATAATAAAATTGCCCTCTCGCGCCAAACCTGTACCTAATAATTCCTCCAATTCCATAAACACATAATCATGGAAATAGGGAGCAATGGAGCGATTAAACTGTTCTAGGGCCTTGGGGTTAACTTGAATGCGCGATCGCCTCGCTCGGTTCGCTTCCTCTACGGAAATCATCCCCAATTTTTCCATCCGATACAACACCCCATCCCGTTGACGAATCGCTGCCTGATAATCTCGAATCGGATTAAAACTATTGGGAGCCGGTAACATTCCCACTAAAGTTGCTGCTTCAGAAAGGGTGAGATCCCTGGCTGACTTACCCAAATAATACTGCGCCGCATCTTCAAAACCATAGTTTGCACCCCCAATAAAAATCCGATTCAGATAGGTGAGGAGCAAGGTATCCTTACTATAAAAGGTCTCTAATTTCAGAGCGACGATCGCCTCCCGCAGCTTACGACCGGCTGTATCGGATGTACCCACATACTCCCGAAACAAACTGCGAGCCAACTGTTGGGTAATGGTGCTTCCCCCTTGTTGAATTCCTCCCCCTCTCAAATTCGCTCGAATCGCCCGAAGTGTACCAATAGGATCGACCCCAAAATGCCAATAAAAGCGGCTATCTTCCGAAGCAATCAGAGCTTTAGCCAGATGGGGGGAAAACTCAGAAAGGCGAGGGAGTTCTAAGTGAGCTTGATTGGTGGGAGGCACGAGTGGGGTTTCATTATCCCGTGCATACACAATCACCGGTCCTTGAATATTGCGAGGCAAAGGAGAAATATTAACTTTTTGCCATTCCATTAAAATGGCGAGCGTCAGCAAAGCGGTTAAACCTCCCAACCCATAGGCACTATAGCGCAGCACCTGAATCGGCCAAGGGGGGGGATTGGTATAGCGCAGGGTAACCGAAGCTTGTAATTCTGGGGGGCCCAGCGTCAGGAGAGCGCCATGATAAAGGCGCATTTCCGGCACTTTTCGCCGCCCCCGATAGATACCATTCGTTGCCCCCTCGTCTTTAATCGTAAACCCTTGTTTTGAGTCCCGAATCAAGGAACAATGGATCTGGCTCACGACCGGGTTCCGAATCACAATATCGCAGGATTTTGAAGAGCGTCCAATTAGAATGCGATCGCCCAATAGGGGATATTCCTCGGGCGCTTCTCCTTCCGTCTCCTCCACCATCAGTTTAGCCACCCGGGCCTTTGGTTTCAGGGCCAGTTGTGCAAGTTGAACTTTTGCTTGGATCGTTTGCGCGACTTGGGTAAGCGTACCCAGAAAGTTATTCGGAGGGCCAGGAGGTTGAGAACTCATAGGTTGCCTTAGTTAAATCAGTTCGGAGGAAATACGACTCTCTCTAATTTAACTGATGTTTCTCTCTAGCTAAAAGTTCTCGATTCTTTATACCTAGGGTCATCATCTCCTGCAATAACTCTGAGTCTACCCGTTAACAACTTTAAACCTGACTATCTTTAAGAGGAGAGTATGAATCGATTGATTAAAATCATGAAGAAGTTTTTAGAGACGTTTGAACGTCTCATTGCCTTCTTTTTGTTGTTAATGCTGGTTTTTGTTGTTTTTTTAGGTACGATCGAATTAGGTTTTATATTATTTGAGCAAATGCAAAACAAGCCTCATTTCTTATTGCTCAATATCCAAGAAATTCTAAAAATATTTGATTATTTTTTATTGATTATCATTGGCTTAGAACTGATTGAAGCCACTAAAGTCTATCTGGAAGAAGAAGTCATCCATGTGGAAATCATTTTCCTGGTGGCCATGGTGGCGATCGCCCGCAAAGTGATTATCCTCGATATCAGTAAGTTCCATCCCCTCGTTCTATTCGGTATTTCTTCCATCATCCTCGCTCTAACCATTGGGTTCTACTTTTTAATCAAGACCCTCAAGCCCAAATAAGGGGCTGGGGGCCCCTTGCTTTCCCCAGAATCGATAGGGAGTATTAAAGAGAAATGGTATTCGAGGCTTGTTTTTGCCGGACTATGTGTAAACCTTCCTTCAGGGCGGTTAGGCGATCGCCCATCCAGCGATCGCCGGGAATTAAGCCAGCAATACCGAGCTTTTCTAAACGACGTTTCACCTTTCCGGTTGCTCCAACTACAATCACATCTCGTCCATCATCGATCGCCTCTTGGATCGCATTTTCGATCGCCAAAGAAGAAGTAACACCAAGAATCGGCACTTCACTCAAATCGACAATCAACACATCATAACTCCCAATCGCACCATGTTCTCTGGAAATCGCTTTCGCTACCCCAAAAATCATCGGCCCGCTCAAATGGAACAGCAAAACCCGACCATTAGCCGCATCTAAAATTCCCTTTTCTTCCTGACTCATTACGATTTGATCGTCGGCATCAGTAATCGCTTTGACAGACTGAGATTGCAGTTCATCCAGACGTTCAATGGTTAAAATATTGGCGATGAAAACGCCCACTGCTACCGCCACCATTAAATCCACGAACACCGTCAGAAGAACCACACTATAAACAATTCCAGCAGCCTTCCAAGAAATTGTATGAACCCGTTTTAGGAAGCCCCAATCAATAATATCAATCCCCACTTTTAAGACGATTCCGGCTAAAACAGCTAAAGGAATTCCTGAAGTTAACGGGGCTGCCCATAACACCACAATTAATAAGGCTAAGGCGCGACTAATTCCCGCTAAAGCAGTCCGTCCCCCAGCTTGAATACTGACCACAGTGGCCGTTGTTGCCCCAGAACCCGCAATGCCCCCACATAAACCGGTAATTAAATTGGCAACCCCTTGACCGATTAATTCCTTATTGGATTTATGTTCAGTCCGAGTCAAGCTATCCGAGACTAAACAGGTTAAGAGGCAATCAATGGAGCCAACCATGCCTAAAACCATCGCATTCACAAACATTAACCGCAAAGTGCCTGGGGTAAATGTCGGCATGTGCAGTTCTGGCAAACCGGGAGTGATTTCTCCAATAGTGGCGATCGTGCGGATATCAATATCTCTAAAAAACATCAAAGAGATGCCCGTTCCAATCACCAAAGCCACCAGTTGAGGCGGCATGAGTTTTTTCAGTTGTGTGGGATAAAAGAACAAAATTCCTAAAGTAATCCATCCTAAAAAGGTTTCCCAGGGACTGATATTAGAAATTAAATCAGGGAATGCTTTAATTACCCCAAGAACCCCTCCTGGTGGGGTTTGTTGACCGATAAACGGGGCAATTTGCAGAAAAATCAGAATCACACCAATTCCGGTCATAAACCCCGAAATGACGTTATAGGGAAGCATTGTAATATACTTGCCCAGTCGCAGGACACCGAAGAGAATTTGAAAAACTCCTGCCATCATCACCACGGTAAAAGCCATGGCCAGACCCGTTTCTGGGCTATCTGGATTGTTGGCCATTAATTCGGCAATCACTGCCGTGACAATAACCGTCATCGGGCCGGTAGGCTCGGAGATCAGGCTGGGAGTACCACCAAATAAAGCCGCGAAAAATCCGATTAAGATCGCCCCCCATAACCCCGCAGAAGCGCCAGCACCGGAGGCAATTCCAAAAGCAAGGGCCATCGGTAAGGCAACGACGGCGGCAGTTAGCCCCCCAAAAATATCCCCTTTGAGGTTTCGGAAGTGGATGGTATTGGTAATTTGCATCAAACGTTTTCCTTTATCAAAAGCTGCATCAATTGCTATAGAACTTACCCAATCACCATACCGGAAGATTGGCTCTGGGTATTAAGCCTTTTTCTTGGTTCTCATTTCCGGATAAATTGTAGCGATCAACAAACAAATAATACCGATATTAATGGCGACATCCGCTAAATTAAAGACCGGAAAGCGAATCAATCGAAAATCGAGAAAATCCACCACATACCCAGCCACAAACCGGTCAATGCCATTGCCTAAAGCCCCTCCTAAAATAAAGCCATAACCCGCCTGCTCCCAGCGTGTCATTTTTGGCCCATACAATGCCAAACCCATGAGAGCTAAACTCACTCCTAAGGATAGCCAACGCAACCATTCTCCATTTTCGCTAAATAAGCTAAAGGCAGCGCCATAATTGCGGACGTATGTAAAATGAAAAACACCGGGTATGAGCGGCCAACTCTCATGTAATTCAAAATTCTGGATCGTCCAAAACTTAGCTAGGTGATCCAATATTAAACTAATTAACGCCAATATCCAAAATAAGGGATTTTTCTTGAATTTCATCGAGCAAGTTAGCTGTATTATTCATTTAATAAAACATCAAATGGCGCAAGAGGTAAGCAACGACTGTCGCTGCACAAGCAACAACCAGTTGTCCGGGAAGGGGAAACAGAGAATATTGTATAATTGTATTTAAGAGCTGTTGGCTGCTTTCTGGAGTCCAGGAAAATAGCTCAGTCAAACTTAAATATAAGATACCCGTCAGATGAATACTGACTAATCCTCCCAGGCAACTCAGGGCTAAGAATTCCAGGCGTGGAGGGAAGCGAAATGCCAAAACACCACAAATCCATGCTCCAGGAATGAATCCGAGCAAATAGCCAAAGGAGGGTTCTTTAAGATAACCTAATCCTCCTCCTTGGGAAAATACAGGAAACCAGGTTAAGCCCATGATTAAATAGCCGATTTGAGATAAAACTCCGGCTTTTTTACCCCCCATGCACCCCACTAATAAAACGCCTCCAATCTGATAGGTTACACCTAGGGAATGGAGGGATAAAAGATGGTCTTGAAAAGACCACATGGGGGAGGCAATAAAGGCTTCTAAAAAGGTTCCCCCAATGGTAAGAAGCAGGCCAATGAACGCCCACAACAGTTCATTTAAACGAATCACATTGCTGGATTTCAATGCCCTCCAGGAATGGGGGCTTCTCCCCCTTCAAGTCCTAAAGAAGCGAGCATTTGATGGTCGGCTTCTGGAGGTTGTCCTAGGGTGGTGAGATAGTGACCAATGAGCATGGCGTTAATGCCAGCTTGTAGTCCTAGGGCTTGTAGTTCTCCCATGACGGTTTCCCGTCCACCGGCATAGCGGATGATTTGTTCGGGTAGGATCAGGCGGAAAATAGCGATCGCCTTCAGAGCTTCGTAGGGATCGAGTCGAGAACATTCCCCTAAGGGCGTTCCTTCCCGAGGATTCAGTAGATTTAAGGGCACAGATTCTACGTCTAATTCCCGGAGAGAGAGGGCTAAATTGACCCGGTTTTCCCAGCTTTCTCCCATGCCTAAAATACCGCCAGCACAGGCTTGAATGCCAACGGCTTTGAGGTTTTTGATCGTTTCCACGCGATCGCGCCATTGGTGGGTTGTGACGATGGACGGGAAGAAGTCCTCAGAGGCTTCTAGGTTATGGTTATAGCGGGTGACTCCAGCTTCTTTGAGAGCTTGAGCTTGTTCTGGGGTGACTTCACCGAGGGCACAACAGGGCTTAATGTCGGTTTGGTCAATAATTTGACGAACGGTTTCTAAAACCTGTTCAAAGTCTTGGGATTTGGGAGAGCTATATTTTGGCCCCCGTCCCTGACTCACCAGACAGAACCGTTTAGCGCCTGCGGCTGCGGCTGCTTTGGCTTGGGCTAAAATTTCTTCTGTGGATTTGAGTCCGTAAATGGGGGAATCTTTGCCTGGATGGTGAGCAGACTGGGCACAAAAGCCACAGTTTTCCGAACAACTACCCGATTTAACGTTGCCGATACTGCACAGATCTACCACATTACCACAGCATTCTTGACGCACGCGATCGGCTGCGGCACAAAGTAAGAGGATGTTGTCCTGACCTTGAATTTGCGTCAGTTCCAGAGCTTCTTCTTGAGTAAGCCGTTTTCCGTTAATAATCTGATCGCTGAGGCGATCGAGCCATACAGCTAATGAGGATTCATTAGGGAGAGTAGCGGGGTTATGGGATCGCCCTAACCCCTGAGATGAATTTGATAATGGTGCTTGAACCACGTCCAGCCCCTGTACTTAAGTAATAGTAATGCAATTGAATTGTATCACTACACTTGGCCCCACTAAAATCTCAACCCAATTCCCCCTTGCAGAGAAACGGCAGTTTCTCCTGTGTTTCGATAGGCATCGAAGGCAATGACCGCATTACCAAAAATCACCGCATTACTCGATGGAATCATGTAATCAATCCCTGGTTGTAGGGCAAAGCCGTTTTGATTACCTAAGGGTGAAACATTATTCCCATTGGCAAAGGAATAGCCTGCACCAATATAGGCATCGGTTTGCCAGTTGAGAGGAAAATCGTAGGATACGGTGGGAACGACTGCTGCCGATCCACCCAAAATAAACCCTTGTACTCGCATGGAGAGGGGAATTTCTAGGAATTTGTAGCGCACGGCAATGACTCCTGCAATTTGCCGGTTAGCATTCCCCCCTTCAACCAAACCAACAGCAGGCCCAACACCGATGTAACTGCCATAGGCGGCTTGTGCTTGGGCAGGTTGGGGATTTAAGCTGAGAGTTCCGAGGGCAGTTCCGAGAGCGATCGCTCCTACGCCTAGGATCTTTTGTAAATAATGCTTCATAATCTACACTCCTCAATTCAACGGTAGGTGAACCCATTGATGCTTTCTGAGTTTAACGTAATTGTTGTTCAATTGAGATACTCCCATTGCTCCTTTCAATCCACTACCCATTCAGGCAAGTTTCTAGCTTATGGCCTTATTCTGCTGTTGCCAACGAGTCTTCTACAGTTAGATCTGGAACTCGCAGCATATCGATAGTCGTGAGAGAGCAAAACTAATTCTCTAACCGTAGCGATCGCGGTCGGATGCTATTTGTTGGCGACCCAAGGCAGGCTATCATGGGCTTCGCAGGGGCTGACTGTGATAGTTATTGCAATCCACATTCCGCACGACAAAATGTAGTATAAATAAGGAGATCAAGTAGAGGAAATATTTGCCCGGAAAAAAACTGGAGAAGAAGGAGAAACCAGAGGAAAATAGAGGTGATTGTATGGCTCAAAGCCCGGTCAGTGTCTAGAATATCCAGTGAAGGGTAATTGATGACTAAAAATGCCCATCACCGGATGTAGGTAGAGTAAAAATGCTACCATAAGGACAAGGATTCAATAGCAATGAGGGTCGGACTATTTCGGATAGCAAATAATATCTTTGACTCGAAGCGGGAAAGAATTTGAGTAGATGTAAACGTTCTTCAGTCAGATTAGAAACCTGTGCCTCTCCCGATTGAAAGAACCAGTGAATTGACTGAAAACACTGGAAAATCCAACGGAGAGTGGGTCGATTAGTTGGGCGACCTAATTGATTTTTTACTGTGGATTGAGTCCGGGTTAAACTGTGGCGTAGTTGACGTTGGCCCAAGGTATAAATCAGTAAACACAAACCCATGATTAACCCCAAAGCTTCGATGGGGTGAGCCGATTTGAGAAAGACACTATCGGTTAAGAAATATTTGTTTAATTCCGCCATAAGTTTTGCCAACTTCTCGATAACTATATCCCTCGGTTTTACTTGAGGTGAATTGAGCTGAATCCTCCGACTGGACTAGGTTTTGGGCAGCTTTTATCTTCATCGGCACTCGCGATAGCCATTTAGTATTTCTTAGAGCTTCCAGGTTCTCTTGAGTATATAAAGCGCTATCAGCAACCATTAAACTATCTAGATTAAATGGTTTCTGAAATTCTTTCATTGATTGAGCAAACTGTTTTTGGTCTGATTCATTGCCATCCCCTATTTTCATCCATAATGGTACATCTCCATCTCCTGTACAGATTAATTCCATCATAAACTGTTTCAAGTCTGGTCTATGGTCTCTCGAACAACCATACGTAATGTTCACCACTTTCGGCTCTAATTCTTCTCCAGGATTTTCATACTCTCCCTCAACTGAGAATGAACTCGAATCTAGATGTACTGTGCCGATTTCTAATTCATAGATTTTCACCGCTTCGATAGCCACAGATACGAAAATTTCGTTGATTCCTCTTTGGTACAGTTGGTCTAAGACTCTTCCCAATCTATCGTCATTAAAATATTCGGCTTTCGCTCCCGGCCCAATTAAATGCTCTATGGCTTTTCCTTCAAAGAATTGGCTAAATAAATATAAGGGAGATGAGACTAATCCTAGTCCATTTAATATAGTCAATTCGATTAAGGTTGAGACACTAGCATTTATCTATAACGTCGGTATCTGTAGGGGCGAACGGCCGTTCGCC